>CAYUKJ010000011.1:0-8919 GCA_964445245.1 uncultured Methanosarcinales archaeon
CGGCCATCAGCAATTTTCCGGATGCCGTCCTGCAGATGAGGGACTTGGCGCCCTCCTCCAGGCGCGTGCCGCGCGCCTCCGCGGCCTGGGCCGAGGTCTGGACGGGGGCATGGGCCACGAGCCGGAACGGCATCCCGCGCCCGGCCAGCTGCGCCATGATGCGCGACGTGACGGGAGGAAGATTCATGTGAAGGCGGAAGATGACGGGATTTTCATGCTTTGCGCCGGCCTCTCGGGGGCGCAGGCATAAAAAGGCCTGCGCTTTCATCGGGGGCCATGGGCCTGACGCATCTTCGGGAGGGATGGCGGATGCTGCGCCGGCGGCACGCGTCGAAGCCACGACGCTACACTGGCCCGGCCGAGAAGATCTGCGGCGCCATCGTGCGCGACTGCTTCAACAAGGAGGACCACTACTTCCAGACGAGCACCGGCCACTTCGCCCAGTTCTATGCGCGCGACTTCGGGCTGTGCGTCGAGGCCCTCATGCAGTTGGGCTATGCCCCCCAAGTCAAAATGACGCTGGAGTACGCGATGTCCGCCTACTCGCGCGCGGGCCGCGTCACGACCCAGATCACGCCGGCTGGCCGGCCGCTCGACTCCTTCGGGCCGGCGGCCGACTCGCTCCCCTTCCTCCTCCACGCCCTTGAGGTCAGCGGCCAGGCCGAGCTGCGCGAGGTCTACCGCCCCTTCCTGGAGGCGGAGGCGCAGCGCTACGCCCGCGAGTTCCTCGGACGCGACGGCCTTGTCCGGCCCGGCTACATCGGCTCCATCAAAGACCAGGCTGTGCGGGACCGGAGCTGCTATGACCAGACTATGGCGGCTTGGCTGTCCGCACAGTTGAGCGGGCTCGGATGGAAGAACCCATTAGGGAAGCTGCCTCTGCGGGAGAATCTTTTGAAGCGGTATTGGATGGGCACGCACTTTCGCGACGACCTGCGCAGCGACACCGTATCGGGGGACGCGAACGTGTTCCCCTCCTGGTGCGGTCTGGTCGGAGAGGACTATGCGCGCCCCGCGCTCGCGGCGATCCGCGCGGAAAAGTTGGATTCGCCCTTTCCCCTCAAGTACACGGCGCGGCCGCCCCGGCACGAGTGGGTGGCGCTCGCGCCGCTGTTTGCCCCCAATTACGAGGGCACGACCGTCTGGGCGCACCTGGGGCTGGCGTACCTGGACGTGGTGGCGCGCTACGAGCCAGCGCTTTTGCCTGCGTACCTCAAGCAATATGAAAAGCTCATCCTTAAGCACCGCAACTTCCTGGAGGTCTACCATCCGGACGGCACGCCGTATTCGTCGTGGGCCTACCGGACCGACGAGGGGATGCTGTGGGCGAGCAAGTGGGCGGCACTGGCAGTTCTATGAAAGTGCGTCCAGCTTAGTCGGGAATTCTAAACAGGAACCGTCGTCGAGTTCGAATTGCATTCTTGCTCCTTCTGTGCAGACACATCTCACTAACGATACATTGCGTATAGAAGCGCCCCAGTTCTCCCGTTTCCATTAACAAATGGATGGATGCCAATAAAACTCCCCTGAATCATCCTTGCGGATGCCTCTCGTGAATAATACTGTTGGGAGAGGCCTGTTAGTTCCCTCCAGTCTGACAATAGGCCAGGGACATCTTCTTGTGAGGGATAGTGCCATCCACCTGAAGTGACGTGAGCGCCAAAGTGAGTTATGCCCCGTATGCCAAATTTTCCTTGTTCGTCAATATCATTTTGTCGTACAACCTTGTTCCAAGCTGCTAAGAATTGGTTGCTTGGAGGAGCATCAGGAGGCGGCGCGTCCATGAATGAGGAGTACAGTGTCTCAAAATTTTTTTTTGCCGTTGGATCAGCATCCAATGACCGTGAATGCCCGCTCCAAGGGCCATATGTGCTGCGTGGTCTCTGAACTGGTGGTAATTCACTCGGCTTAACTCCCATGGCGGCCCGCACTTTTTCCCTGGCTCGTTCCCCGGCGACCATTATTTTCTCCTCTATTTCGTTTATGCGTCTTACAGCAGCTTTTCCTTGAGGAGTATGGCGCTTAACTGCCTTTGAAATGGAGTCGACGCCTTCTGCAAATGCCTCGCGCATCCCTCGCCCACTGCCTCCTGCACTCGCCAGGCCTGCGACTGCAAAACCGACTGTCAAATAGTCAGTGCCGGACAAGCCGTTGATCGAGTTTCCAAGGTCCATGAAGTCTTCTGCATTGCCTGGATCAGTGAGCAGTAAGTTAACGTAAGCGGTCACCTGGGGAGCATAGCTGGCTGCAGCGTTATACAGAACAACTAATGGATTTTTCCCATCAGGATCCACATGGAGAACCGGGTTGTTATTTCCATAGGCATAATTAGATTGTGCCGCATCCAGTATGGGATCGCTCTCCACAAACCGTCCTATTGCGGGCAGGTAATATCGGGCGTTAAAGTAATCCAAACCAGTCCCTCCATCCATTTTTTTTCCAGTAAAGTCCGTCTCTTTGCTAGTGCTGCCAATCTGCTGTCCAAATGGGAGCTGCCGTGATGTTTCCAGTATTGCGCCCGCAGAGTTGGTTCTTGCTGCCGCCGTGCCTAGGTGGTCGTCATGGAAGAATTCTATCTGGTTGTTTGAGATTTTGGCGAGTTTCTTGCCGGCGTAGAGGTAGGAGGTTGCTGTGTTTTGGGTGATTGTCAGGGTTTCTGGGGGAGGGGGTGTGGCTATGACTTGTGAAGCTTGGGGCTGTTCGTAGGTCTGAGATGTTCCTGTTGTGGCTGCAGTTTGTGTGGCTTTGGGGGTTGGGATTGCGCAGTCACCCGAATACTTTCCGACAGGGCATTTGGCCTGCTGCGAATAGCGGGGATTCCAGGCCTGGCCGGCAAGGGTTTCTTGGTAGTAAAGAACTCCTATGCTGAACGCGAGAAGCAGGACAATGCCTACCGTGACGCCTGAGTGAACGAAGCGGCGCATATGCGGTTTTCGAAAGGTGCTTTTTTATGCTTTTCCCTGCTTGACGTGCTTTCGATTCAGGTCCGCCGGCGTCTTTCTTTCAAGCGCCGGAGTTTCCTGGAAGTCTACCGCCCCGGCGGCACGCCGTATCCGTCGTGGGTCTACCGGGCCGACGAAGGGATGCCGTGGGCGAGCAAGTGGGCGGCGCTTTCGGCAGACAGAAATTTCACCACTTACTAATAACAAAAATAGAAACATATTTAAAGTCTTCCCGCCTTCCTTAGCGTATGTCTGCCTTTCTGAAACGAGCTGCGGCCGCCTATGTGCTCCCCCTCTCGGCTGTGCTCGCCCTTGGCTGCGGACCCGCTGAGCGGCCGCCTACACCCCATCCTGCCGAGGAACAGTCCAGCCTGGCCCCCGACTCCACTAAAGCATACATCCTCCACTATCTCGAAGGCGCCTATCCGGCCACCCTGCAGGCCATAAACCGCGACTATGCCGGGCTGGTGACGCTTCTGGAGTCCAGCCAGGTGTCAGACCCCGCCATGAGCGGCTTCGAATCCCAGATCCAGTGGTTCTTCAGCCTTGGTCAGGGCGTCAACCGCGTCTATCACATCCGCGACGCCCACGACCCGCAGGCGCGGACGCTCAATCTCCTCATGCGGCTCACTTATTCGCCGGAGCGGCCCCATGGCGCTCCCCTCACCGCTGAAAAGCTGTTCATCCCGAACCTACGCTAGGGTTCCTTCTTGTCCACCCAGCCCGTCCCCTCATCCGGATGCGCCGGCACGAATGGGGCCAGTTCCGGCGTGAATTCATTGAAGACGCCATAAATGATGTGGGGCTCGACAGGAAAAAACTCATGCACTGCCTCGGGAGACGTATACACTGGCACACGAAGGGTGTTGGTGACGGCCTGGGCATCGACGCAGCGATCTCCGAAGCAGGTGATGATCACGACTTTTGCGTCCGGAGACAAGGCGGCCCTCGGAATCGACTGCAGAATCTTCGTGACGGCGTCCTTGCGGTACGCCTTGCCGGTCGAATCGCTCGTCTGCGCGTAGACCGTGTACTCGTTGATGCCCGGCACCTTTCCCGGCTCAAGGCCGTGCGCGCCGAAGACGAATGTCTCGATCGGGCTGCTTGTCTTGGCGAAATGCTCCACGATTTTGGGAATATTTTCAAGATTCGGATCCAGGACGTTGAAGACTGTGTCGGCGGGCGCCAGCTGGAGCTGCTGAGCGGTTCCCGTTTCGAATGAGACCGGGCTGTGCAGATTGGCCGCCAAAACGCGTCGCAGGGAGTCCACCTGCGTTTTCTTGAACCAATTGACCGCGTTGGTGTCGGGAAAGTCGAGCACCACTGGCGTCGACACAGACCCCGTCCCAAAAACATCTCTGGCGAAGTCCGGGGTATAGAAGCGCAGCGTCTCCACGCGTCTTGCCTGCTGCGACGGCTGGCCCTGGGCGGCCTGCTTGCCAGTAGGATCCTTGTATGTGAGCGGATTGTTGTTCGCATAGGCATACAGGGCCTGGGCAGGTTGAGTGATTGGGTCAGTGGCGGCAAACCGCCCCGTCGCGGCCGAATAGAAGCGCGCATGGAAATAATGCAGGCTTGATCCTTGGTCAAGCTTCTTTCCTGTGAACTCCGCTTCGTCGCCGGCAGGGCTGATAAGGGCGCCAAAGGGAAGGTGACGCGCGGCATCCTCGACGACGCCTGCCGGACCCGTCCAGACATCCGCGGTGCCCAGGGCGTCGGCATGCGCGAACCGGAGCGCGCCGCCCTCCAGCTTGGCAAGGCGGCTGCCGGCCACCAGGTAGGACGTTCGGCGTGTCGGCGTCACAACAGACGCCAAGGCAGCCCCCATCTTCGGGGAAGGCGCGGTGGCGGGCAGCCCGGGCGAGGGGGCCCCGCTCATCGGCGGCCGAGCCGGGGCGCCAGGCTCGTTGGAGGGAGCCGCCTGGGGCACTATGCACTCCGGAGCATACTTGCCCACGGGGCATTTGGGGAACTGCTTTCTCCAGGCGGCGCCCGTCGATTCTTCATTCTGCGGAAAGAGGACCAGCAGGGCGCCCACAAGCAGCACAATCAAGCCCCAGGTGACGCCCACATCGGGGAGGCGGCGCATCTCTCAGGTCCCCCACACCAAGTTTATAAACTTTGTTTCGGGTTGCGAGCGAGGGCTACCGCACGTATTTCTGAACTAGCTGCGCCACGACCTTCCCGTCAACTTTTCCGCGCCACTTCTGCATCGCCATCCCCATGAGCACTCCCTGGTTCTTGCCCGGATTGGCCCTGACCAGTTGCGCGATGTCGGCTTCCACCTGCCCCAAATCCACCGCCCTAAAGCGGGCCAGATCCAGCGCCCCGCCCTGCGCAATCGACTTGGCCAGCTCCAAGGCGACGTCCTTGCCGGCGACGATCTCGCCGCGCTGCATGGGTCCCAGGATGTCGGCGTGGCGCTCCCACGGGTCAAAGTCGAGGTTCTCGCGGCGCTTCAGGTCCTTGGGCAGCGCCACAAAGATGAACCCCAACAGGCCCCGGTCCACGGTTGGATACCGCTCGAGGATCGCCGCAAAGCTCTCGCCGCGCAGGCCCTCCTCGCGCACGAGCTGGGCCGCCATGTCGTCGTTGATGCCGGCCGCCGCATAGTCCCGGACTTTTTCCTCGACAGTCTTGAGCTTGATGGCTCCGATGGCAGGCGGCAAGATCGGCGGAATGTCGGTCTCAGGATACATCCGGTCGGCACCGGGCATCGGCCGCAAAAAGCTCGTCGAGAAATCGGGTTCGGCTTTTCGGACGTGGGGCGCCATCGGCGTGCCGGCGTGCAGCTCGCGCACCTGCCGGGCGACCTCGCGCTCGATGACCTTGGGGATGCTGCGCAGGTCCTGGAAGCCCTTGATCTCGACGCGGGGGCCGCCCCGGATCGAGAGGTTGACGTCCTGGCGGATGCTGCCGAGGCCCCGCTTGCAGTTGGGGAGCGCGCGCAACAGCTCGCCGAGCTTGGCGGCGGCCTCTTTGACTTGCTCGGGCGTCGTGAGGACGGGGCCGGTGGCCACCTCCAGGAGCGGGATGCCGAGGCGGGAGAGGTTGTAGACGTCCCCGACCGGGGCGCGGCTCACGATCTGGGCGGCCTCCTCCTCGAGGCAGAGCGTCGGGATGCTGATGCGTTTGCCGTCCAGCTCCAGCCAACCGCTGCGGCCCACGAGGATCGTGCGCTGGAAGCCCGAGACGTTGCTGCCGTCGATGACGACCTTGCGCATGACCTGCAGCGAGTCGGGGACCGCCATGTGGAGCAGCGCGCACAGCTGCAGGGCGGCCAGCAGCGCGCCGGGGTTGACGGGGTGAGGCGGCTCCTCGTCGAGCTCGACGAGGCAGGTCGCGCCGCGGTAGGCGTGGTAGGTGAAGCGCTTGCCCTTGGCCTGCTCGGCCCGCGCGGCCGCGTCGACTTTGCCGACTTCGCCGGCGCTGGCGCGCAGCCGCCGCATGAACGTGAAGTCGGGCGGGTCCTTCTTGATGAGGGTGGGGCAGTCGCAGAAGAGCTTTTTGCCTTCGAGCTGCTGGTGGCATTCCAGCCCGCACCGCAGGCCAAGCTCCGCGTAGTTGAGTGGGTCAGTCATGGCAAATGGGGCGTGGTCTGGCGCCGCTCATTGCAAGAACCACTCGGCTTCGCTGCGGGGATGCAGCTCGCCGCGCAGGTTGGCCGCGTACAGCTCGGGAACCTTCCCCTTCGGGTAGTTCGAGAGAAGCCATGCCAGCTTGACAAACGCGCACTCCACCGTCATGTCCAGGCCGTGGCCCAGGACGCCGAGGGCCGCGATGCGGCGCTGGGGCGAGTAGACCTGGAGGTTGAGGCGCCCGTAGACGGTCTGGGGGGCCAGCGCCACCGGCATCTTCTTGGCGAGCCGGCCGACGGCCTCAAAGACCTTCGCGTTCTCCTTCGTGTAGGCGTCCACTGCCGCCGAGGGGAAGTGCCCAAGGCCGGTCGCCTCGATGACGAGGCCGTCAAAGCCCCGGTAGGCCTCGACTTCGCTGGCGAACATCTGGGGGTGCGCCCGGAGGATGCCGACCTTGAGCGACTCCTTGAAGGGCCGCACCGCGAAGGGGCCGTTGGGCGGCGGAAGGGGATGCGCATGGAGGGCCACGCTCCGCGTTTCGAGTTCCACGGTCGCGACCGGGCCGGCGTTGACGCCGCGAAACGCGTCGCGCCGCGAGGTGTGCAGCTTGCGGCAGTTCGTCCCGGGCAGGACGTGGCAGGCCGTGTCGTCTGTGGAGGCGTGCAGGCAGGCGACGACGCCGGGGGGCGAGCGGTTGAGGGCGTAGAGGGCCGCGGCCAGCAGGTTCGTGGCGGCGTCCGAGGAGCCCCGGTCGCTGGAGCGCTGCGCGCCCACAAGGACGACTGGGACAGGGACATTTTCGAGGGCGAAGGCGAGCGCGGCGGCAGTGTAGTGCAGGGTGTCGGTCCCGGTCGTGACGATGACGCCTGCCGGCTTGTCCTCGAGTGCCTTATTGATGGCGGCGGCGATGCGGTTGTAGTGCGCAAAGCGCATCTCCTCGGACTGGAAATTGCTGACGAGGATTGAGGACACCTGCGCGAGCCCGCCAAGCTCGGGGATCTGGGTGAGGAGGTCCTCTGGCGAGATGGCGGCGATCACGGCGCCCGTCGAGTAGTCCACTTTGCTGGCGATCGTGCCGCCGGTGTGGAGGATCACGAGGCGGGGCAGGCCGGGGCGGGATGGGGGGGCCCGCACAGAAGTCGGGATCGCGATGGGAGGGGCGAGGACGACGAGGTCTTTGACCTTGCGCCGGTCCAGGCCGACATTGTAGCCGCTGTCCAGCTTGAGAATTACGGAGGGCTGGTCCGCGATGAGGACGCCCTCCAATGCCTCGTCCCCATAGCGCAGCCTCACCTTGGACCCAAGGACCGCCATGCAGCCTGTGACCCGGCGGGCATTTATAAACTTTCTTTCCGGCTTACCGCTTCTTCTTGAAGGGCGATTTGGCCGCGGCCTTGACTTTTCTGCCGACCTTTTTTGCGGTCCTCTTGACCTTCGCCTTGAACGTGGGCGACTTGGCGATAGCCGCGGCAGCGGCCGCCAGAGCGGCGGCGGCGACGGCCCCCGCAATCACCTTTTTCTTGGATACCATAACGTAATCACCTCTGTGCGCCATGCATCCCACCCCTATTTAAAGTTTCTGGAAGGGCAGGGTTTGTAGAAAGTCTCGCTGCGCTCGGGCGGCGAACTGCTCGCCGGGCCACTTCCAGGCCCGCTTGTGGCCATCCCCGTAAGGGGCTGGTCCCCCTGGCCACGGCGCCACCGGTTGCTCGACGGCTCGCCCTTAAGTTCGCCGCCAACACTTTCTACAAACCCGGAAGCGCAGAGGAAGGAGGTTCTAGGTCACAAACAGCACCCACACAATGCCTGCCCCGACAAAGCAGCCCAGCGTCAGGAAGGGCATGGCAGGGTAGAACTTGTCTTTTTTCGCGTAGATGAAGAGGCCGAGGAGGGCGAGGGTGGCGCCGGCGACGACGAGAAGCGTGTGGGCGTACGCGGCTGCCTTGCCCAGGCCATGCTGGATGAGCGCCTCCATGACGACGCCGGCGAAGAGGAGGGGGAATGCGACGTCGCCCCCGCCCAGGATGGCGGTGCGGGCCTTGTGCTCCTTCCCGGTGGCGGGGGCCGACCCGGTCGATGTCGGACGCCCCCTGGGCCTGCCGTAGGGGATCATGAGGCCGGCGAAGACCTTGCTGTCGGTCTGGAACGTGGCCATCTTGACCATGTGGCGGCTCTGCCAGACGGCGATCATGTCGTAGACGGAGATCACAAGGAGGAGCGCCACAGCCCACCACAGCGAAAAGATCGGTATGAGGAGGACGCCGATGCCAGAATACATGAGGATCTCGGTCGCGTTGTGGACGACCAGCGTCGGGCGCCACAGCTTGAGGATGCCGAGGGCGAGCGCGAGGAGGAACGCCGGCCCAAGCGGGATGAGGACGGCCAGCGCCAGCGTGATC
>CAYUKJ010000011.1:8929-11480 GCA_964445245.1 uncultured Methanosarcinales archaeon
TGACGACGGCCGAGAAGAACCACAGCTTCCAGATCCGCACCTGCCGAAAGCGGATGAGGACGAGGACGAGGACGGTGCCGACGAGGACGCCCAGCGTCAGGTAGATGAAGGAGCCCGCCCCCGTCGTCCCGGGCCGGAGCTGCTCGGTCTGGGCCTGGTGCTCCAGGTCGTAGAGGCCGGTCTTGGGGTTATATGCGGTGGCCGCGATGTCCCGGTTGATGAGGGCGAGGCCCACCAGCTGCGTCACGACGAAGATGAGGACGAGGGCCGCCGTGACGGGCCAGGTGTGCTTCATGGGCAGGCAAATTCAGGGATGGTTTATAAGGATTGTGCATCGGCGGATGGTCTCATCCGCCGTCACGGCCCCGCCCTTACAGGCGCAATCTTTTTAGCCCTCACGGTCCTCCGCGCCGTGATGGCCCAAAGCAAAGAAGAATGGAAAGTCTACGGCAACGTGTTTAGCGCGCACTCGCTGCGCGTCTTGGAAAAGCTGCGCGGCCAGGGCCATTTCGAGGAGCTCGTCAGCCCCATCAAGATCGGCAAGGAGGCCAACGTCTTCTCGGCGCGCACCGCGGACGGCAGCCTGATCGCGGCAAAGATATACCGGCTGGAGAACTGCAACTTCAACAAGATGTCCCAGTACCTCGGCGAGGATCCCCGTTTCCGCAAGAAGGCCGGAGGCCGCCGGCAGATCGTGTTCACGTGGACGCAGCGCGAGTACCGCAACCTGCACCTGGCCCGCCAATGGGTGCGCGTGCCCACCCCGCTGGCGTTCTCCGCCAACGTGCTCCTCATGGAATTCATCGGGGACGGCGAGACGCCGGCCCCCACCCTCAAGGACGTGGCGCTAGAGGACCCCGGGGCGATGTTCACGGAGATCTTGGCCGGGGTGCGGGCCGCCTGGCGCGGTGGCCTGGTGCACGGCGACTTGAGCGCCTTCAACATCCTGGTCCACAAGGGCGAGCCGGTCCTCATCGACTGGAGCGCGGGGCTGCCGGCTTCGGCCCCCGCCGCCCGCGAGTACCTGGAGCGGGACGTCAAGAACCTCTGCGCGTTCTTCAAGGCGGACGCCAAAGCCACCCTCCAGCGCATCTTGTCCTGAAAAGCTTTTTGAACCCCCCCTGATTCTTGAGGCCCATGGAGGAGTACCGCTACGAGCTCAAGATCCCCAAGGAGCGCGTCGCCGTCCTCATCGGGACGGCCGGCAATATAAAGAAGGAGCTGGAAGCCCAGACGGACGCCCGCATCCACGTCGACTCCGCCGAAGGCGACGTGACTGTTACCGGGGCTAACTCGGTGAACTTGTTCGCGCTGCGCGACATCGTCTTGGCCATCGGGCGCGGGTTTTCGCCCGAAAAGGCCCAGCTCCTCCTCAAGGGCGACTACGCCCTCGAGGTCCTCTCGATGGCCGCGTACGCCAAGGGCAAGACCCACCAGGTCCGACTCAAGGGCCGCATCATCGGGGCCGACGGGAAGGCCCGCCGCACGATTGAGCAGCTCACCGGCACCTTCATCTGCGTCTACGGCAAGACCGTCTCGGTCCTGGGCCCGGTCGCGAACGTGGCGCTGGCCCGGCGCGCCGTCGAGGGCCTCCTGTCCGGGAACACGCACGCCGCCGTCTACAAGTTCTTGGAGAAGGCGAGGCGGGACGCGAAGGCGAAGGGATTATTGTAATCAGGCGTGTACATAATTCTTGAAAATTTCTAATCGGCCACGGGCCGACGCGCGCCTGCAGCGCGCTCCGGCGCCACCCCGAAGGGGGCAACCCCCGGCGCCGCGGCCGTGGCCCATTCCGCCATCGTGGCGCTTCTCGCTCCCCTTATTCCAGTACTGCCAATCCGTAGGTAGCAGCCAAGCCCGCCACAAAGACGGCGAAGTGCATGAGGGACTTGGCCCCCGTCTCCTTGCGGATTTCAGGCAGCAAATCCGCGGCCGCGATGTAGATGAAGCCGCCGGCCGTCACGGCGACGAGGACCGGGACGGCGGCCCCTATGGACTGGGAGAGGGCGTAGCCGATGAGGCCGCCGAGAACGGCAAGGAGCGCGGAAACGAAATTGAGCAAGAGAGCCTTTCGAGCGGAGAAGCCACCGTGCAAGAGGACGCCGAAGTCGCCGATCTCCTGGGGGATCTCGTGGAGGGCGACGGCCAGCGTCGTCGTCACGCCAAGCTTGGGGTCCGCGAGGAAGCTGGCCGCGATCACGAGGCCGTCGAGGAAGTTGTGGGCGGCCTCCCCGACCAGGTTCATGTAGGCGAAGGCGTGGACCTCCTCGTGCTCGTGGAAGTGGTGCCAGCGCAGGAGCCGCTCGAGCAGGTGGAAGCCCGTGAAGCCGAGGACGGCGTAAAAGAGGGTCCGCTGGGCCGGCCCGGCCTCGAGGGCCTCGGGTAGGAGGTGGAAGAAGGCGCCCCCCATGAGGACGCCTGCGGAAAGCGCCACCAGCACCAGCAAGGACCGGCGAAGCCACCGCCCTTTTGCCAGGACCAGGGCGAGGCCGAGGAGGGACAGGAGGCTGACGAAGAAGGTGGCGAGCAGGATGGCGGCCAGGGTGCTCAT
>CAYUKJ010000012.1:0-1842 GCA_964445245.1 uncultured Methanosarcinales archaeon
TGTAAAGGCCGCCGCCTGCGAGCATGCGGACGAGGGTCTGCTCTGAACGCGCTTCTTTCGCCAGCTTTTTTGCGTACAGCTTCGCCGCGGCCGCGTCCGAGGTGGCTTCAACGATCCTTCCCCCGACGCCGACGACGGTCTTCGCGGAGAAGAGCGGGAGCGCCTGGGCAAGGAAATCCGGGTGCATCTCCATGTCGCCGTCGAGGATATAGATGTAGTCATGTTTTGCGGACTCGAAGGCGATCGCCGGCCCGACGCCCCAGCGCCGCTGTTTTGGGTCCGTGAGCCTGACGACGCGCGCGCCCGCTTCGATGGCGGCCTGCGGCGTCCCGTCGGAGGAGCCGATGTCCACGACAAGGACCTCGCCGCCCCCGGCCCGCTCCAGCGCGGCCTTCGCGCTCTTGACGGCGGCGGCAATCGCGCCGGCCTCGTTGTAGGCCTTGATGGCGACGGTGACGGGCGGCAGGGACGGCATGCTCACAGCTTCCCGGTGAAATACCGGATGAGGGTCTGCACGTTCCTCTTCGAGAATCTCTCGAGGATGATCTGGCGGTTGCGCATCCCCTGGATGCGGCGCAGGTCCGGGTCGTCGGCGAGCCTTGCGATTGCGTCGGCGAGCGCGTCCACGTCGTTCTCGTCGATGAGGACCTCCGACACAAGCTCGGGGATGCCCTTGTGGCGCGTAGAGATGACGGGCTTGCCGCAGCTCATGGCCTCCATGAGTGTGACGGGGATGCCCTCGCCCTCGTCGCCTTCGATGGTGCGGCTGGGCAGCACGTAGATGTCGCACTCGTCGTATTGCTTCACGAGGTCCCGGCCGGTCTTTTGGCCGAGGAACTTCACCCACTTGCCGGCCCCGATGTTTGCGGCGACGCGCTGCACATCCCATTCGGAGACGCCCGGGACGAAGCTGCCTACGACGCGGTACTCAATGCCTGGCCGGTTGAGCTTGAGGAGCGCCCCGAACACGAGGTCGTGCCCCTTCTTCTTGTGGAAGGAGGCGACTGTCAGGAGGCGGACCTTCGGGTGCGGGAGGGAGGGCCGGGGAGCGAAGACTTCCGTGTCGACGAAGAGATAGTTCCGTGTGATCTTCGCCTCGGGGACGCGGAACTTGTCCATGAGGACGCGCTTGTTGAAGTCAGAGATGGGGAAGACGCGGTCGGCGCGCCGCAGCGCTGCGCGGAATAGCGGCATGTTGTTGCGCCAGAGCTCGTGGGCGTGGATCGTGACCGAGTAGGGCTTCCGGGTGAAGCGGTGGCAGTAGTAGGCGATGAAGAGCTTGCTGTCGCCGAAGTGCGCGTGCATCCTGTCGCAGTCCTTCATCTTCCGGTGCTGGGCGGCGGCCACAGCGAAGGGCACCAGCGCCTTGTGGCGCAGCGAGTGCGAAAGGCAGCGGAAGTATGTGGCGGGCCGCGAGAAAGCGGTCAGGAGGTTGCCGAAGGCAAGGCCGCCTTTGGTGATGCGGTGGACTTTCCAGCTGGGCTTGGGGTCGCGCAGGCCGGGCCGAAAATATGTCGGGAAGAGCGCAAACCGCACGCCGGCTTTCTCGAGCTCGCAGAGCTCGTCGTAGATGAAGGGCGGGATGCCGTTGTGGATGGGGAGGATGTAGGCGACTTTGACCATGGGCGGTTTAGGCGTCGGTTTTTTTCTTCGCGGTTTTTCCCGCCAGGCCGGCCCCGGCTCCCCCTCTTTTAGGATTCAGAGCGCCGGCAGGCGTTGTGGTTTCCGGGAACGGCAGGTTCGGGTAGATCCCCTTCGGGCCGTAGCAGTCCAGGGCCGTCGGGGGCAGGACGGGCGGGGTCCACTCGACTTTCTTGCCGAGGAGCTTTGGGGCTTTTTTTT
>CAYUKJ010000012.1:1852-3196 GCA_964445245.1 uncultured Methanosarcinales archaeon
GTAGGCGAGCTCGCGGGCGACGTAGTCGTAGCGCCGCCTCTTCGTGTACTTGGTGAAGCGGCCGGCGCGGATCCGCCACGCGGGGATTTCGGCGCCCTGGATGCGGACTTGGCGGGAAAGGATCTTGGCGCGCAGGTCCTCCAGGCTCTTCACGTCGTCTGCGACGACGACGAAGGCGCCGACCTCGGCGGGGGTGTGGGCGTCGCTGCCGGCCGTGACGGGCTTGCTGAGGTCCTTGGCCAGCGCCCGGGCCTTCATGTTGCGCGCTGAGTCGTTGTGGCCGTTGGCGATTTCGATCGCGTCGCACAATTCCGCGAGGCGCCAGCCGGTGTCGGTCCACTTGTGGGCGCGGAAGGGGTGTGGGATGACGAGGAGCGCGCCCTGGCGCCCGCAGGCCTGCGCGATGCCGAGGGCGTCGTTGGTGAGGATGGGTTCCTTGACGAAGAGGCAGAGGAGGTCGCCGAATTCGCTCGTCATCTCGGCGGCGGGGACGACGAAGAATGGCTTCGGAAACAAATGGGGCCTCTCCTTCTGGAGGCGGGCAAGCTCGCGGCTGCCCTCCATGTTGTTGTGGTCGCAGATGGCGAGGCCCGAGAGGCCCTTCTTCTTGGCCTGTCTGACGATGGCCTCGACGCTTGTCTTTGAGTCGAAGGAGTGGTGGCAGTGGAGGTGCAAGTCGAAGGCCATCGGCCTCTTCATGGCCGGAGGAAGCGTGACCTCTCCTAGGGCGACTTTGCGGGAGGGGACTTGGGGCCCTGGCGCGCCCTTGATGCTCGCCTTGGCATGCCGAAGCGTGTGCTGGCCGACCTTCGCGACGGTCCTGGCGGCAAGCGCGAGGTTGGGGAGGGGGTCGTTCCACCGGAGGTTCGTGTAGGTGTTGGGGCGGCGCGAGAATATCGCGCGCACAGCAGTCCATTTCCTGGGGGCGTCAAGGACGTGGAGGATCTCGCGCTCAAGCGTCCAGCGGA
Source organism: uncultured Methanosarcinales archaeon (assembly GCA_964445245.1). GTDB lineage: Archaea > Nanobdellota > Nanobdellia > Woesearchaeales > JAHJEM01 > CAYUKJ01. The sequence continues at coordinate 2,821 of CAYUKJ010000012.1, forward strand.
ACTCGACGCCGGTCCTGTACGTTAGTACTGGCGTGACGTCTCCGCTTGCGGCCATGCGGGCGGCAAGGGCGGGGAAGTTGACGCCAGCCGCGATCGGCAGGTCGAGGCTGCCCCAGAACTTTGGGTTGAGCTCGATGAGCTTTGGCAGGCCGTCGCGGGCGTCTAGGCGGTACTCGCACATCATTATGCCGTGCCACTTGAGGGCCGCAAGGATCTTCAGGGAGATCTCTTCAACGGCGGGGTCGATGGGGATGCTTTGCGCGGCGGTGCTTGCGCCGCCGGAGTAGGGGTATTCGCGGACGCGGGCGTGCATGAAGCGTGCGCGCAGCTCCCCGTGGTTGAGCAGCGCGAAGTAGCCGACGCCGGCGGTCCCGGG
>CAYUKJ010000012.1:3206-11444 GCA_964445245.1 uncultured Methanosarcinales archaeon
CTTGGCCGGGATGAACTCCTGGATGATGGGCCAGGTGTAGTCGAGGAATTCGCTCTTTTTGCCCTGCTCGTGGAGGGCCTGGTAGAGGTTGAGGAGCTCCCGCCCGTCCTTGGGGTAGACGACCCCTTTCGAGCTTGAGCCCCGCCGGATCTTGACGACGACAGGGTAGCTGACTTCCTTTGCGATGCGCTTGACCTCGTCAAGCGAGGCAGGCATGTAGGTTTTCGGGCACGGGACGCCAAGCGTCTGCACGAGATTGAAGGTTTCGGCCTTGTCGTAGGCCGTAATGAGCTGGCCGTAGGCGGCGGTGGGGAGTTTGACGGGCGGCAGCTTCGCGCGGTGCTTGGCAAGCACGATCGTGCTCTCGGTCCCGATTGGGAGGACGACGTCGATGCGCCGCCGGACGATTTCGCGGGAAATGGCGGCGATGAAGCCCTCCTCGTCCGTGGACGGATTCGGGTAGCGGAAGAAGCCCTTCGAGTCCTTCGAGTAGGGGGCGAGGTTGAAGCGCTTGAATGAGCTCGTGATGACGGTGTCCCCGGCCTGGGCCAGGCCCCGGACGGCGGCCAGTGTGTGCTTCATCTCGGCGTCGGTGACAAGTACGCGGAGGCCCACAGGGTTGCGTCTGGTCATGGGGCGACGGAGCGGGCCGGCCTTTTTACGGGTTTAGGTGCGCGGCCCTTTGGGCGGTTGACAGCCTTTTCGAGGAATTCGAGGAGCCACTGCGTCCCGTCGATGTGCTGCTCAAGCATTCTCTTGCGGCGGGCCCCGAACTCCTCCCGCAGGTTGGGCGTGTCCAGGAGGGTTTGGACCGTTTTGAGCGCGGCCTCAAGTGTGGGGCGCTGGAATGCGAGGCCGTATTTCCGCTCAAGCTCGGCGATGTAGCCGAGGGGGAGTGTATTGACGTAGACGGCAGGGACGCCAAGGGCCGCGGCCTCTGCCGCGACGGTCGCGCCTTCACTGACTACAAGCGCCGCGAAGGCGAGGGCGTCGTGGATCCTTGAGAAAGGGAGGCGCAGGCGCAGGCGCTCCAGGTCCCTGGGGAGGGGGGCCTCGCTTGAGATGAAGACGCGTCCATGAGGCTCGAGGAACGCGATGAGCCGGCGCTTGTCGGCCGGGCTCTGGAGGCCCTTGGCGCCCAGGTCGTGGCTGGCGCCCCAGGCGACGAAGCGCACGATGAAGTAGGGCTGGCCTTCACTTACTCCGAGGGAGCGGAGTATGCCTGGGTCGGGCGTGAAGACGGCAGGGTGGAGGTAGAACAGCTCCTTGTACGTGTTGACGCGGATTTGGCGCGGGACCTTGAGCGTGTAGCAGGCCGGCGTGACGATGTGCGTCGCGAAGGGGAAGGTGAGCCGGTTCTGGATCGTGGAATGCTCGGTGTCGTCGTAGATGACGCTGGGTGTGCGCGAAAGCCACCCGGCCTGTGCGATGTAGCAGTTCCCGGTGCCGCCCAGGAGGATATCTGGCTTGAAGCGCCGGATGTGGCGGATGAGGAAGGCGTCTATTTGGACTAGGCCGGCTGCTTTCCGGAGAAGGCCCTCATACCCCCTGCGAGGCACATATGGGATGTGCCACGCCTTCAGCAGCTCCTGCGTGACGTCCTTGTCGCGGGCAGTGACGAGGACGGCGTGGCCGCGCTCCTGGAGCCGCACGATGAGGTGGCGGAACTGGTGGGCGTCGGCCGGATGTGTGAGGTCGATTAGGACGCGCATCAGGCCGCCTCCGGGCGGAGATACTTCGTCACGTAGTCTCCCAGAGTGATTGGCTCCGCCTCTCCGCGCACGCGCATCTGCCGGAGCTGGCCAAAAAGCTGGCGTATGCCCGGGATGGTCTGGTCGGGAAACCGCGCGTAGGCCCGCAAATACGGAAGCAGCGATACGCCGTAGATGCGCGGTGGGAACTTGTACTCTGGCTGGGCCACGCGCTCCGCCAAGAGATGGGCGCTTTGCAGCAGGGCTTCGACGTCCTCCTTGAAGTTCTCGCGCAAGCGGCGCCAGTCTTTCAGGGCGGCGAGGTGCATCCAGCTGGCGGTGTCCAAGGCGTTGTACGCGGCTTTGTCTGCGGAGAAGATGTCGCTGGCAAGCTGGCTTTCCTGCTCCTGCACGGTGCCAAAGCGCATATTGGGCACAGAGAAGCGCGCCGCGTCGTCATCCTCTTCGCACAGCACGTATTTGAAACGATCCTCGAGAATCCCGCGGATGTGGCCATGCTGGGCCTCAAAAGTGGACGGCATATAGCCCCGCCCGTCGCCCTTCCGGCTGATGCGTTCCAGGGCTTTGAGGCTTGCCGTGAACTCCTTGTAGAAGCCGGCAGGGCCGGAGTTGCGGTCGCGGAAGGGGCTGATGTAGGCCAGCTCCGCCTGGGGCGGCCTCTGCGGCAGCAGGGCCCGAAAGGCGAGGCCGGCTTCGCTGAGCTCTTCGAGCGACTCTTGACCGACAAGGACGGTGGCGGGAAGGTCGTACTCGGAGAGCAGCGCAAAGAGCATGCGCGTGCCGTCCACGACGGCTGGCGAGATTTCTGCGGACATGCCGACGGCGACGCGCTCCGGGATCTTGTCGTCGAGGCGCATGGTCATAATAGCAGGACGCCCAGCGTCCCGAAGACGATGGTGGGGATCATGAGGATGAGCGTGGCCTGGGACTCTGTGAGGCGCCACGTGCTGCACAGGAGGAACTTGAGGCTCTTGTACTTCATCGTGGGGGGCGGCTCGATTGTGCCGTCGGGCCGGAGCGTCCCGAACTTGACGTCCGGGATGCGGCGGATGACGATCGTCCAGGTGTCCATGAGGAAATTGATGATGTGGGGGGCCAAGATGAAGACGCCGAAGGTCTCCATGTTGTTCGCGAGGAGAAGGGCGCCCAGCGTCCCGCCGATGAGGAAGGCGCCGACGTTTCCGTCGTGTGCCTTGGCGGGGTACCAGTTGTAGGGCAGGAACGCGGTGAGTGCCCCGAAGACGGGGAGGAGGAAGAGGAGGTTGTTTAGGCCGTGGCGCTGGTAGCTCTCGATGCCGGTGAACAGGAGGAGGAGCCAGGCGTTCCCGGTCACGAGGCCGTTGTAGCCTGCGTGGAGGTTGATGAGGTTGGCGACGACCATGATGTAGACGGGCGCGATCAGGAGCTTGAAGACCCACCCTAGCTCATAGGTCGTCCCGAAAAGCCCGATGTCGGTGTCGGTCAGGAGCGTCGCGATGGGAAACGACAGGACGAGGACGGCAAGGATCTTGTCGTAGCGCTGCTTGAACTTGAAGAGGTCGTCCACCAGGCCGTAGAGGCCGTAGATGATGATGATGAAGTGGAAGATGAAGAGGCGGCCGAGGTCCTCTTTCGAGAAGAGGACCTGGGAGAGGCTGAGGCTGACGAGCATCCCGATGAAGATGGCGATGCCGCCCATCGTGACGAACTTGGGGCGGCGCCGCTTGTAGACGTCGGTCGTGACGTAGCCGTACTTCCGGAGCTTCCCGATGATGTAGGGCAGCGACCACCACGTCGCGCAAAAGCTGTACAGGAAGATGAGGACGAGTTTGTAGATGGTCTGGATGTCTGGCATGGGGGCGGCGGCGGGCCGGGCGTTTAAATCGTTTCTGGGGCTGCCCAATCGCCCATCAAGATGGGCTAAAAGTAACTACTTATGGATGGCTAATAAACGTATTGAGTTTAAAAGCCTTTCTGTTTAAATAGAAGTGTTTAAAAGGGTATTTAAAAATGTGTTGACGGCCTCTTGAGCCTGAGCCACAGCAAGTATAAAAAGAAGCCCTCAAACCGCGGTGGGATGGCGGCAGAATTGCGGCTTTACAACACACTTACGCGAGCGGTGGAGCCGTTTAAGCCCCTGTCCGCGAAGAAGGTGGGCTTATACACCTGCGGGCCGACAGTCTACAATTTCGCCCACATCGGCAATTTGAGGACATACGTCTTCGAGGACCTCCTGCGGCGGACTCTCGAATTCAAGGGCTTTGAGGTCACGCATGTCATGAACGTCACGGACGTCGGCCACCTGACAAGCGACGCCGACACCGGCGAGGACAAGATGGAGGTCGGGGCCAGGCGCGAGGGAAGGACGGCCTGGGACATCGCCAAGCGCTACACGGAGGCCTTCTTCGAGGACATCGCGGACTTGAACATCAAGAAGGCCGGCATCATCTGCCGCGCGACCGACAACATCGCGGAGCAGATCGAGCTCATCAAGAAGATCGAGGCCAGGGGCGCCGCCTACCGCATCGAGGACGGCATCTACTTCGACACGGCCAAGTTCAAGGGCTATGGGCGGCTTGCAAGGCTTGACATCGAGGGCCTCCAGGCCGGGGCGCGCGTCGAGGTCGTCCCAGGCAAGCGCAACAAGACCGATTTCGCCCTCTGGAAGTTCTCCAAGCCCGATGAGAAGCGGGACATGGAGTGGGACAGCCCCTGGGGCCGCGGATTCCCCGGCTGGCACATCGAGTGCAGCGCCATGTCGATGAAATACCTGGGCGGGCAGTTCGACATCCACGCCGGAGGCATCGACCACATCCCCGTCCACCACACGAACGAGATTGCGCAGTCCGAGACGGCCACCGGCAAGCGCCCCTGGGTCAAGTACTGGCTCCACGGCGAGTTCCTCGTCCTGGAAAAAGAGCGCATGGGCAAGTCGCTTGGCAACTTCGTCACGCTGCGCACGCTCAAGGAAAAGGGCTATGACCCTCTGGTGTACCGCTATCTCTGCCTCACGGCGCACTACCGCAAGCAGCTGACGTTCAGCTTCGAGGCTCTTGAGAGCGCCGCGAACTCCTACGCCCGGCTCAAGGAGGTCGTCATACTCCTCAAGGAGAGGCTGGCGGGAAAAGCGAAAAAGGACAGGATGGCGGACCAGTACGCCGAGGCCTTCGACGCCGCCATCTCCGACGACCTCAACGCCCCCGAGGCGTTGGCCGTCCTCTGGAATCTCCTGCGCAACGAGAAGATTGATGCGGACACCAAGTATCCCATTGCGCTAAGGTTCGATGAAGTCCTGGGCCTGCGCATCAAGGAGATGGAGGAAGCGCCTCTTGAGCTATCAAAGGAAATCGAGGAGCTGCTGGCTGAGCGCGAGCGCCTGCGCAAGGACGGCGATTGGAAGAAGGCCGACGAGATCCGCAATAAAATCCGGGAGATGGGCTACGAGCTCCTTGACACGGAGCAGGGGCCGAAAGTGAGGAAGAAGGCCGTATCTGCTTAGATGCCGACGGGAATCCTTCTTGAATCTATTTAAAACAGGCAGAACGTTCCATTCATCACGTTTATAAACCCTTGGGGGCTCGTCCCACGGCATGGGGATTGACACCCTCTACAACCTCTTCCTGACGGCGCTGGCCGCAGGCATCGTCATTGCGGGCCTCTCCCTATACGTCACGCGGGAAGAGCCCCGGCCCTTCCTGGCCCTGCATTTTTCAAACCCAAAAGAGCTTCCGGGGGAGCGGTACTCCGGCCAGCCCCTTGCATTTGAGGCCAGCCTGGAGGCCAAGGACGGCCCGCTTCCCAACGTCTCGTACACGGCAGCCATCGAGTACTACAAGCTCTACGACATCACGGAGGGCACCTACAACTGCCTGGGCAAGTACCACAACAAGCTGTTCATACACTGGGTCAACCGCAGCAGCCAGGCCGGCGAGGAGATTGCGCCGCTAGTGACCGCCTACACGACCGAAAAGGCCGTCAACGACATTCCCTGGGACCAGTACCACCTCGAGTTCGGCATCCAGCGCCTCGCGGGCGCCGGGACGCTCACCGTCCTCTTCGGCCGCAACGAATCGCCGTACTACCGCGTCGGCATCGACATGGCCAAGCGGCAGGTCCTCTGGAACGGCGACCCGGTAGCGTTCAACAACACCGCCGTCACAAGCAAGGGCAAGGTCGTCGAGCTCGTCGACTTCGGCGTCTCGCGGGGCATGGACGTCCACCTCTTCGTCAAGGACGGGCAGGTTACGCTCTACCTCAACGGCGTCCTCATCTTCTCGAAAAAATACGGGAGGCTCCTCAATGGCCGCTTCTGGTTCGAGACCGAGGGCATGTACGCCAACGTCATGTCCCCCAAGATCTACCGCGACACGCCGATCGCGGTCCCCGACCGGGGTGAGGTCCTCGACGTCGTAGTCAACGTGGAGCTCGTCCTCAAGGGCAGCCGCCAGGTCAAGGCGGCGCTGGCCACCTCCGTGACGCTGGTCGGCGGGTTCGTCGAGGGGTTCCGGCCTGTCCCTGGCGACGAGGGCCTTTTCTACGCCATAGACTGCGGCCAGCCGCTTTGCGTCTCCTCAAGGCCTGACCGCGCCGAGCTTGGCGCCCTTCAGGGGAACTATCTCTACTACCGGCTCGCGTACGAGAACTACACGGGCGCCCGGTCCTTCGTCTACGCCCCCCGGGCCGGGAATCCGGCCGACAGCGCCGTCGCGTGGGACGCCTACCGCCTAAGCTTCAAGGCCCTTCCCCTCACGGGGCCGCGCAAGGTCGCGTTCATCGTCGGGAACAGCTATGCCGTCGAGCTGGACGTCCCCAACAACCGCGTCCGGGCCTTCGCGCGCGAGGGCAGCCGCGTCAACGAGTCCGCAAAGGTCCTTCCCGGGAACCTCTCGGCGTCCGGCGACCATGGATTCGAGATCTCGGTGGAAGGCGGCGTCCTCCATGTCACCGTCGACGGCGTCGAGCTCGACCCACTGCCGATCTCCAACGCCACCGGCCTGCCCCTCATCCTTTTTAGGGAAGGGCGGGGGACGATTTCGACCATCAAGGTCTCCAACCTGGCCCAGGCCTGCAGCGACCCCGCCAAAGTCCTCTCCTGCGAGAAATCCTTCAAGTCCAAGGACCAGCCCCAGGCCCGCACCTTCCCCCGCACCGGCATCACGCCGACCGTCGAGCCCGTCGAAGAGCTGGCCCCCACCGAAGAGGTCGCCGTCACGCCCCTCCAGGCACCAAGCACCGTCCTCGCCTTCGGGGGCCCTGAGGCCGCGCTCAAGGATGTGGAGGACTACTTCTTCACCTTCAACTACGCGGCCCTGGACGGGCAGCGGCGCATCCTCCTCCTCTTCGAGAGCATCAACGGCTCCAAGTACGAGCTGGAGATCGACGAGGCCGCAGGAATCGTCGCATTCACGCCCGTCGAGAGCCTCGCAAGCGCGCGGGTCCAGCGCTTCGTCTCGGAGCGCGAATTCGGGGAGCCGGCCTGGCGCAACGTCCGCCTCGACTACATGAACGGCTCGGTCAAGTTCTTCTTGGACGACACGTTCGTCTTCGGCTTTTCGGGCTATGACATGGACAGCGGGGTCTTCACCCTGCGCCTGGACGAGACGTTCGGGCACTTCGAGGGCGTGTACCTGCGCGACCGCGCCACGAACCGGCGCCGGGACTTCGCCATCCGAGGCAACCCCTGCCAGCTCAGAGAGGTCGGCCGCGCCGTCCTGCAGCAGGGTGCGGGCGGCCTTGACCAGGGAAAGCCCCTCAACCTCGCCTTTTCGACGCCGCTTGGGGAGAACATCTCAAGCCCCTTCGACTTCGCCCTCGTCGGCATCCAGGCCGGCTCCCAAAAAATCCACTTCTGGGTGACTGCCCAATGATGCTCGAGCTCGCCCTGGGCCTCATGGGCGGGGCCGTCGCGCTCTTCGTCCCCGGCTACCTGGTCGCGGAGCTCTTGTTCCGGCAGGAGTCCTTTGCGGCCAGGATACTTGTGGGGGCCTGCACGTCAATCCTTATAAGCATCCTCGTCGGCGTCGGGCTGGGCTACAACGAGCGCGTCGCCTCCATCATGGGGGGCCTCACGACGCTCAACCTCTGGATCTACCAGCTCGGCCTCATCGCCCTGCTGGGGACGGCCCTGGCCTTTTACCGGCTGGGCATCGAGTGGCGCGTCCCCAGGCCCAGCCTGCGCCTACCCGACCTCGAAAAGCGCAAGGAAGAAAAAGAGACAGAGGACTTCCTCACATTCAAGCGCCCCGACGACACGCCTGAGTTCATCCTTCACCGTGACCTCGAAACCCGCCGCTAAGTTGTGGAAAGACCTGGCCAGCCGGGGGCTCCTCCTCCGCATTGGGCTGTTCCTTGCCGTCGCGCTGGGCGTCCAGTCCTTCGTCTTCGTGTATTTCCGGCACACGGACTTCTTCAGGGCGAACCTGGCGGTCCCGGAGACGCTCTACATCCCGTGGCTGGCCGGGCTGTCCCGGCAGAACCTGCTCTCGGCGGGGATGTTCGTGGCCCTCATGTTCATTCTCGCCAACCGGGGCGCGCTCCTCTCGCTCCC
>CAYUKJ010000013.1:0-11351 GCA_964445245.1 uncultured Methanosarcinales archaeon
AGATCCGCGTCGGGCTTGTGTACTCCATCCGCTCCACCGGCTACCCCCACACCGTCGACGGCGAGGTCATCAGCACGGTCAGCGGCTGACGATGCGGGCCGGCCAAGTCTCCGTCGAGTACCTCACCACCTACGGCTGGGTCATCATCGTCGTCCTCTTCACCCTGTCTGCCCTCTACCAATATGACGTCTTCGCGCCCAGCCGCCTCACGAAGCCCACCTGCGACCTCGGCACCCAGCTTGTCTGCCAGGACGCCTACCTCGACACGGGGGGCCAGTTCCGGATGCTCATCGTGAACACCTTCATCGAGAAAGTGAACATCAACAGGCTCACGTTCCTCCGCGAAGAGGCGGTCGTCTGCACCCTGCCGGCCATTGAACCCTCCACTCAAGGCGAGGTCCTGTGCACCCTCGACCTCGACACCAGCCCCAACGAGGGCCGAACAGTCGCCTTCACCCTGTTCTTCCGCCGCAACGAGACCGGAGCGCAGGTCTACAACGTCAGCGGCATGATCCATACCCGGGTCCAAACGCCGCGCCTGATAGCGCCCCCCCTGTGCGAGCAGCTCAGCGGGCACGAGTGCGGCTCTACCGAAACCTGCCGCGGCACCGAGCTGGACGACCGCACCCCCGGCGTCTGCTGCCAAGACCCCTGCGCGACCGCGCAATGCTCCAACAACATAGACGACAACGGGGACGGCACCTGCGACCTGGCGACCGGCACCTGCACCGACGGCAGCACCCCCGGCGACCCGGACTGCGCCGCGCCCAACGACGATGATGAGACGATGTAACCTACATCCAGCGCCACGCGGCCAAGCCGCCGTCGACTTCCTCATGACGTACGGCTGGGCCATCCTCATCATGCTTTTTGTCGCCAGCGCCATGCTCTACTTCAACGTCATCGACCTGCGGGGCAGCGCCGGCCCCCAATGCACCTTCTCCCAGCGCCTCAAGTGCCGGGACTTCCTCCTCTCAACCGACCACCAACGGGACGGCAGCCCGACCGCCTCTTCCGGCCTGCTCATCGAGCTGCAGAACAACCACGAGGCCCCCATGCTCATCGACGGCGCCGCGGGCCTGCGCGACGAGCTGGCCGACTGCAACTCCCTTGACCTGGGCGTCGGCCGCACTGGGAACATGAGCTGCCGGCTCTCCCCCAAGACCCAGGCCGGGGAATTCATCAGCGTCAACGTCGTCCTCGCGTTCCGCAAGAACGAGACCGGCTCCACCAACCATTCCCTGACCGGCACAGTTTCAGGCATCGTCAGCTGCGGCGTCGTCAATCTCCCCGACTTCGTCGGCGGCGGGGATCCTGAATACATCCCCGTCTACACCCCCCAGCAATGCTGAATCCCTCCCCCCTTCCCCACCATCGGCGGGCCCAGACGTCCCTTGAATCCCTGTTCCCCTACGGCTGGGTCTTCCTCGTCATCGTCGTCGTCCTCTCCGCCATCGCCTACATCGGCCTCTTCACGCCGGGCCGCTTTGCCGCCGAATCCTGCCAGCTGGGCGACCGCCTCCAATGCGTCGACGCCCTCCTCACAGGCACCACCGACGGCAGCCCCGGGACCCTCGTCGTCAAGATCTACAACGGCTATGAGCGCAGCATGGTGGTCGACAGCGCGGTCGGCAACGTCGTCCCCCTCAAGGACTGCGTCCGCGTCACGATCCGGCCCGGCGCCGTCGACGACCTCTCCTGCGAGATTCCGCAGTCGCCGGTCATCGGCGAGAAGCCCCAGCTCACCTTCACCGTCAAGTACCGGCCCGAAGGCTTCCTCGGCGACTTTTATTTCAACCTGACCGGGGCGGTCCGCGCCAAGGTCCTGGCCGCCTCGACGCTGCAGACCTGCGCAGCCCGGGGCCTCCACCTCTGCGACTACCCCGCCACATGCCCCTACGGCTGGGAGGCCTTCAACTTCGAGCCCGGCGCCTGCTGCACCCCCACCTGCCTTGCGGCCCCCCAGTGCAGCAACGGCATCGACGATGACAATGACTTGTGCATCGACGTGGGCAGCGACGACGACTGCCTCTCCGCCCAGGACCCCATTGAAGCGGGCTCCACATGCTACCCTCCGACCGCGCCCCCGCAGGGCCAATGCGCCGCCGCCGGCGGCCAATGCTGCCCCGGCACCTGCCTGACGGCCCCCAACAGGCGCTTCTGGGGCGGCTGCGACTCCCCCGACGACTGCTGCCCCATCACCTACGGCAACCTCTGCCAGCCCAACCCCGAATGCGAGGACGGCACGGACAACGACGCCGATCTCCTCATCGACTATCCGGCAGACCCAGATTGTCTAAGCAAGGCCGACGGGGACGAGGGCGCATAGGAATTAACGGGCTTGCCATCCAAGCACCTCCCTAAACACTCGAATTTGAGTGATACAGACCGTTAAAACCAATTTCAAGCTGAAAAACAACCGCAAGCTTTAAATACGGGGAGGCGTTAACAGCCCCCAAGAGGGATTCTCGGGTGGTTTGAACCTCATGGATCAAGTCAAGACCGGCACGACGACAGTCGGCCTCAAGTGCAAGGACGCCATCATCCTGGCCGCGGACAAGCGCGCCACGGCCGGCAACCTCATCGTGGACCGCAACGTCCAGAAGATCCGGCCAATCACCGACAGGATTGCGGTCACGACGGCCGGCAGCGTCTCCGACCTCCAGCTCCTCGAGAAATACCTGAAAGCCGAGCTCCGCCTCAAGCGCCTGCGCAGCGGCCGCGATGCCACCGTCGCCGAGGCCGCCAACCTCCTGGCAGGCATGGTCTACGCCAACATCCGGGCCTTCACGATGATCCCCGGCATCACGCACTTCCTCCTCGCCGGCTCCGACAGCGAAGGCCTCACCCTCTACGACCTGTACCCGGACGGCTCCCTCACCAAGGTCGACGACTTCGTCGCCACCGGCAGTGGGAGCGTCATGGCCTTCGGCGTCCTGGAGACGCTCTGGAAGCCCACGATCATTGAGGCCGAGGGGGCCGACCTGGCCCTCAAGTGCGTCAACGCCGCCCTCCAGCGGGACTCGGCCAGCGGCAACGGCATCGACATCTATGCCATCACCAAAAAAGGCGTCCGTCCCCTTCAAACAAAGCTCCTGAACACTTCGCTGGTGTAACTATTCTGCCAGGCGGAGTTTGCCCATGTCAGAAATCATCAAAGAAATCTTAAAGCACATCCCCAAGGACAAGGTGAGCGACGCGGTCTTTGAGGGCGCCAACATCGTCCTCTACACCAAGGACAAGGATTTCTTCCTCAACGACCAGGGCCTCGTGCGCGAGGTCGTCAACCTCATCAAGAAGCGAATCGAACTGCGGCCCGACCCCACCCTGTGCCTCAAGGAGGAGAAGGCCCGCGCGCACCTCGAAAGCCTGATCGACAAGGAGGCCGGCGTCTCGAACATCATCTTCGACCCCATGCGGTCCCTTGTCATCATCGAGGCCGAAAAGCCCGGCCTGGCCATCGGCAAGCAGGGCGAAGCCCTCCAGCGCATCAAGGAGGAGACGTTCTGGGTCCCTCTCGTCAAGCGCACGCCCGCCATCCGCAGCCAGCTCATCGAGAACGTCCGCAGCGTCTTGTACGCCAACTCCGACTACCGGCGCAAGTTCCTCCACCGCACCGGCGAGCGCATCTACAACGGCTGGCTGCGCGCCAAGAAGGAGGAGTGGATCCGGCTCTCGTACCTGGGGGCCGGCCGCCAGGTCGGGCGCAGCTGCCTCCTGCTCCAGACCCCCGAGTCGCGCATCCTGCTCGACTGCGGCATCGACGCGGGCGCCACCGACGCTGACCAATACCCCTACCTGGAGGCCCCCGAGTTCGACATCAACGAGCTGGACGCCGTCATCATCGGGCACGCCCACATGGACCACTCTGGCTTTCTGCCCTACCTCATCAAGTTCGGCTACAAGGGCCCCATCTACTGCACCGAGCCGACGCGCGACATCATGGCGCTTTTGCAGCTCGACATGGTCAAGATCCAGCGCACCGAGGGCCGCGAGCCCATCTACGCCAGCGACGAGGTCCGCGAGGTCGTCAAGAACACAATCACCCTGAACTACGAGGAGGTCACCGACATCACCCCCGACATCCGCATCACGTTCTACAACGCCGGCCACATCCTGGGCAGCGCGATGGTCCACATCCACGTCGGCAACGGCCTGCACAACCTCGTCTACTCGGGCGACCTCAAGTACGGCAAGAGCAACCTGCTCTCCCCCGCGCACACCAGCTTCCCCCGCGTGGAGACGCTGCTCCTAGAGTCCACCTACGGGGGCCGCGAGAACGTCCTGCCCTCGAACAGGGAGGCCGACAAGCAACTGTCCGACATCATCGTCTCGACCGTCAAGCGGGGCGGCAAGGTCCTCATGCCGGTGCTGGGCGTCGGGCGCGCCCAGGAGATGATCGTCCTCATCGTCAACCTCATCAGGACCAAGATGATCCCCGACATCCCCGTCTACATCGACGGCATGGTCTGGGACATCACGGCCATCCACACCGCGTACCCGGAGTTCCTGAACGCGACGGTGCGCCAGGCCATCTTCCACAAGGACGAGAACCCCTTCCTCTCGCCGTGCCTGCGGCGGGTGGGCAGCGCCGCCGAGCGCAAGAAGGTCATCGAGGAGGAGAGCGCCTGTGCCATCTTGGCGACCAGCGGCATGCTTGTGGGCGGCCCCTCTGTTGAGTACCTGCGCGCCATGGCCGACAATGCGCGCAACACCCTTGTCTTCTCGTGCTACCAGGGCGAGAACACGCTGGGGCGCCGGGTCCAGCGCGGCCTCAAGGAGCTCCACTTCCAGCACGGCCAGCGCGTCGAGACGACGCCCCTGCGCATGGAGCTGGCGCGCCTCGAGATCAGCGGCCACTCCGACCGGCGCGAGCTCATGTCGTTCATCCAGCACTGCTCCCCGCGCCCCAAAAAAGTCATCGTCAACCACGGCGATGCCCTGCGCTGCCTCGACCTCGCCTCAAGCATCCACAAGCAGTTCCGCATCGAGACGATCGCGCCCAGGAACCTGGAAGTGGTGCGGATCAAGTAGAAGAGATAATGCTTCTATATTGAAAATTTAATAAAATTTGCAAAACTATATAAATAACTTTGTATAATTTTGTAGAAGAATGTTTACATTTGTCTTTGATGCCGATGCGCTCATCAAACTCACCAAAGCCGGAATCCTGCCCATGATCACAAGCCATATTCGCTGCCTCGTCCCTCATCAAGTTCTTGCCGAGACTCTTGCTGCAAAGCATAAATTGCTAGAAGATGCCATGATGATCGAAAATCTAGTCAACGAAGGAAAAATTGAAGTGAGCGAAGCAAAAATCTCCGGAGATAAAGAAATTGGCAAAGGAGAACAAGCGGCCCTCATGCGTTTTGAAGAGGGTGGTGCCGACGCCATTGTCAGCGATGATCGGCAATTTATCTCCTATCTCAAAACCAAGGGCATCCCATTTCTGCTTCCCACCACTATGGTCCTGCTTGCCGTCCAAAATGGATGGTTAGAACCGAAAGTGGCAGAAGATGCCCTCGAGAAAATGCGCCCATTCGTACGATATGCAAATTACGCCTCCACGAAAAGAGCGATTAGAGGCCCATTATGAACACCATCCCCTACCCATTGCGCATCCCCAGAGAAATCCTCGAATTGGCAAAACATAAGGCCAAGGAAGAGCACGCTGACCAAGCGACAGCACTTCGCCAGATTCTCTATTTGGGAGCAGAAGACTATATCCTTCACCTTGTTGAATCAGGGCGCGTCTCCATTGGACGCGCCGCAGAACTCCTTGGAACCACGATATTCGACATTCATCTCCTTGCTCAGAGGCACCATATTGAAATCGGCGCGACACAAGAACAACAGGCGGAAAGCACCCAAACTATGTATCGGCTGCTCCGCAAGGCGGACGCGCTTCCCGTGCAGGGCGTTAAGGAGAAACCTGGAAAGTATGGTTTGAAACGCCACAAACGTTCCAGGGGCCACTCTCGTGCTCCAGGCACGGATCGCATGGCGAATGCAAGCGCACCCAAAGACATCATCCGCGAGACGGCTGGTTTATGGAAAGGTATGAAAGAGACGGGTACGGAATACCAAAACCGGAGTCGCAAGGAATGGCGACAAAGGCACACCCATAAAAAGACGAGTAAATATATGAAGAAAGTAAATAATTAGAGAAAAGCCATTCTTCTTGCTTTGGCAAAAGATCGCGTTTTCTCGGAGTACATAGATGAAATACAAGAACATAAGATACACAAAGAGACATAGCGGACAAATTTATGCCCGTCGCGGGCGCATCCATGCGCGCCCCAGGCTGCACCTGAAAAGCGCCGTCGGCTACCGCCGCTGCCTTGAAGGGCGCATCGAGCTGGACCTGCTGCGGCAGGCCCTGCTCGGTTAATCCAGCCTTAAAAGGGAGTTTCCCGTCATCTCACCGGGCTTCTCCAGCCCCATGAGCTCCAGGACCGTCGGGGCCACATCCGCCAAGAGGCCGTTTCTCAGCGTCCTGCCCTTGTGCGTGTTGCTGACCAAGCACACCGGGACGGGATTGGTCGTGTGCGCGGTGTGGGGCTGCCCGTCCTCCTCCATGACCTCGGCGTTGCCGTGGTCGGCCGTGATGAGGAGGGCCCCGCCGACGGCGAGGATAGCGTCGACGACGCGGGCGACGCAGCCATCGAGCACCTCGAGGGCCCGCAGCGTGGCCTCGTAGCTGCCTGTGTGGCCGACCATGTCGGCGTTCGCGAAGTTGACGACGGCGAAGTCGTAGGGTGCCTTCTCCAGCTCGGCCAAGAGCGCGTCCGTGATGCCCTGCGCACTCATCTCGGGCTTGAGGTCGTAGGTCGGGACCTTGGGGGAGGGGATGAGGATGCGCGTCTCGCCCTTGACCGCCTTCTCCTTTCCGCCGTTGAAGAAGTACGTGACGTGCGCGTACTTCTCGGTCTCGGCGATGTGGAGCTGGAGCTTGTTGGCCTTCGAGAGGGCCTCTGGCAGCGCGCGCTCGACGACTGGTGGCAGGAAGGCGACGGGCGCCTGGATCTGGGGGTCGTACTCGGTGAGGCAGACGAAGTGGAGCCCCATGACCTGTTGGCGCTGGAAGCCGCCGAAGGCCCCGTCGACGAAGGCGCGCGTCAATTCGCGCGCCCGGTCGGACCGGAAGTTGAAGAAGACGACGGCGTCGTGCTCGGTGACGCGCCAGTCCCCGATGACGACGGGCTTGACGAACTCGTCGGTCTCGCCGCGGGCGTAGGCGTCGGCAAGGCCCGAAAAGGGGTCGTCCGCCCGCGCCCCGGCCCGGTTGACGAGGGCGTCGTAGGCGAGGTGCTCGCGCTCCCAGCGGTTGTCGCGGTCCATCGCGTAGTAGCGCCCAATCAGCGTCGCCACCGGCACGTCGATGCCCAGCATGTTCTGGCGGCGGGCCAGCTCATGCAGGAGGCGCTCCGCCGATTGGGGTGGCATGTCGCGCCCGTCGAGGAAGAGGTGGAGGACCGCCCGCTTCTCCAGGCCTTCCCGCTTCACGAAGTCGAGGAGTGCGTAGAGGTGGCGCACATGGGCGTGGACGCCCCCGTCGGAGAGGAGGCCCATGAGGTGGAGCCAGCTGCGCTTTTCGCGGACATGCGCGGCGGCAGCCTTGAGGGCCGCGTTTTCGAAGAACTCGCCGGCCTCGACCGCGGCGTCGATGCGGGCCAGGTCCTGGAGGACGATCCGGCCCGCCCCCATGCAGAGGTGCCCGACCTCGGAGTTGCCCATGACGCCGGGCGGCAGGCCGACGGCCTCGCCTGAGGCGGCCAGGGTGGCGTACGGATACTCGGCAAAGAGCCGCCTGAGCGCCGGCGTCTTGGCGTCGGCTACCGCATTCTTGCGGCTCGCCGCCGAGAGGCCGTAGCCGTCGAGGACGGCGAGGACGACGGGCTTCATGCGCGGGGCAGCGCGAAGCGCGCGTACCTCATCTTCGGGTGCTCGTCCGCAAGGCGCAGGAGCTGGTTGTACTTGGCGGTGCGGTCCGCGCGGGCCGGGGCGCCCAGCTTGATCTGGCCGCAGCCGAGGGCGACGGCGAGGTCGGCGATGAAGGCGTCCTCGGTCTCGCCGCTGCGGTGGCTGACCATGACGTTCCAGCCGTGCGCGCGCGCAAGGGTGGCGGCGCTGACGGCTTCGGTGAGCGTCCCGATCTGGTTGGGCTTGAGGAGCAAGGCGGTGCAGCGCCCGTTGAGGACGGCGTCGTGGATGCGGCCGGGATTGGTGACGGTGAGGTCGTCGCCGACGACCTGGCAGCGGCGGCGGACCGCCGGCACGAAGGTCTCCCAGGCCGCAAAATCGTCCTCGGCGAAGGGGTCCTCGATCGAGCAGAGCCGGTATCTCTCGATGAGGCGCAGGTAGCGGCTCATGAGCTTGGCCGCGTCGGCCTTTTCGGGGATGTGGTAGAACCCGCCGCGGTAGAATTCTGAGGCAGCGCAGTCCATCGCGAAGCGGACGCTGCCGGCGTGCCCGGCCTCGTGGCAGGCCCGGACGAGGAGGTCAAGGGCTTCCTCGGGCGTCGTGACTGGCGGGGAGAAGCCCCCCTCGTCGCCCACGAGGCCGGCGGCAGCGCCGAACTGCTTCACGACGCGGCGCTTGAAGGCGTGGTAGGTCTCGGCGACGATCCTGACGGCGTCGCCAAAGCGCGCGGCCTTGGGGACGAGCATGAACTCCTGGAAGGGCAGGGCATTGCCCCCGTGCTTGCCCCCGTTGAGGACGTTCGCAAAGGGGATGGGGAGGAGGGGCGGGCGCCTCGTGAAGCGGGCGAGGTAGGCGTGGAGGGGGAGATGGCTTGCGGCCGCGGCGGCGCGGGCGCACGCAAGGCTCACCGCAAGCGTCGCATTTGCGCCCAGGCGCGCCTTGTTCGGGGTGCCGTCCAGCGCGCTCAGGAGGCAGTCGATGTCGAGCTGGCTGGAGGCGTCCTTGTGCAGCAGGGCTCTTGCGATGGGGCCTTCGATGTTGGCGATAGCCTCTTGCACGCCGAGGCCGCCGAAGGCGCGGCCGCCGTCCCGGAGCTCGACGGCCTCGTGGGAGCCGGTCGAGGCCCCGCTGGGGACGCTGGCGCGGCCGGTGGCGGTGGCCAGGCGCACTTCGGCCTCGACGGTCGGGTTGCCCCGGCTGTCAAGGACCTGCCGGGCATGGATGGACTGGATTTTGTAGATTGGCGCGCCTCCTTGATGGAACCTACCTGTTCGTCCTTTAATATTTTCTGCTATATATTTAGAGCAAATTTGTTTCTGCTACGGACGGTTCAACATGGAGCCTATCGGCAGTTTGCCACGGGAGGCCCGGCAGCTCAGAAAGCCGAAGGCTTTCTGGCTCCTCAGGAACAAAGTTCCTGGGAGCAAGGGACTCGGAGTCCCTTAGCTCCCAAAAATGCCTAGGAGCATTTTTGTGGACCCCCAGGGGGCGACCCCCGCCAGGCCACCGTGGCTCATCCTTTCCCAAACGCCCTTCCCCCTCCGAGCGGCGGAGGTGGTGGCGGGCAGGATCAACTCGTGAAACATTAAGACACGACCCCACCATCACTACCCGATCTTATATACTTTGATGTGGGGAGCTTCGTGGACGATGGCGGCGCCCCCGTAGGGGTGGCCGGCGAGCATGCGGAGAAGAGGGAGGGAGCAGCCGTCGTCGTCGACGTAGGCGACTACTTCGGAAAGGAGGAGGCATCCCGCCCCTTCTTTTCGGACAAGGCCGGTGTCCTGGAGGTAGGCTCCGACCGTCTGGTTTGCCCCCGTGCGGTCGAGAAGATAGCCGACGGTGTCTGTCGCGTTGCGGATTTGGTAGAGGGTGGCGTTGTCACCGGTGAACCAGACGTCGAAACCCATAGGAGTGATGGCCAGCGTCGGCTTGGTGAAGTAGAGGGCCGGCCCGCCCTCAAAGCCCCAGTCGGCCAGCCGGTCGAGGTCGCGCATCGTCACGACGACGTAGAGGGGCGGGCCCCGCGACTCCATAGGCCTGTTGAGGAAGTCCTGGATGCTCACCGCGCCTTGGCGCAGCCGGTCTTGTACCTGCCGGGGCGGAATCGTGCCCCGCTTGCCGTAATAGCGGGCCGCCGCGGCCTCGGACTCCGGGACGACGATGAGGGCGTCCTTGGAGGCGTTTTCCGCGATGACCCGGTATGCCGCCGCCAGGTCCCGGTCAATCCAGACAGCCCGGAGGCGGAGGACGACAAGGGCCGCGACCAAGAGAATGAGGACGAGGACGACGACGCCCCCTACCCACCGCTTCGATGACCGCCGCTTGCCCACATTGATCACCTCCGTTGGGCAGCGAACCTCGCAACCTTTAAAAAGGTTCGGCCTTTCGCCCCTGATTATGGAAAGAAAAGAGCCCCGGTCCCGGTTCCTGCGCGTCCGCTGCAGCAAGTGCCGCAACGAGCAGATTGTCTTCAGCAACGCCGCCTCCAACATCGACTGCCTCGTCTGCGGCAAGCCCTTGGCGCGCCCCACCGGCGGCCGGGCGGACGTGGACGGCCAGGTCCTCGAGACCCTGAACTAGCCATGCACTACAAGAAGTCCGGCTTCCCCGAAGAGGGCGAACTAGTTCTCTGCACGGTCACGAATATCCAGTACCACTCCGTCTTCGCCAAGCTCGACGAGTACGACAAGTCCGGGATGATCCACATCTCGGAGGTCTCGCCGGGCCGCATCCGCAACATCCGCGACTACGTCAAGGAGGGCAAGAAAGTCGTCTGCAAGGTCCTGCGCATCAACGTGGCCAACGGCCACATCGACTTGAGCCTGCGCCGCGTGACGGAAGGATTGCGGCGCGAGAAGATGGACCGGCTCAAGCAGGAGCAGAAGGCCGAAAAGCTCGTCGAAGAATTGGCCGGAGAGCTCAAGCAGGAGATGGGCGCCCTCTACCTCAAGATCGCCAAGCCCTTGCTCGACAAATACGAGTACCTCTTCCAGGCCTTCGAGGACGTCGTCGAAAACGAGGCGAGCCTCGAGCGGGCCGGCCTTGAGAAGGGCCTTGCTGAGCCCCTCGAGCGCCTCATCAAGGCGAAGCTGAAGCCCAAGTCCGTCTCGGTCGGCGGAGACCTCTTCGTCCAGTCCTACGAGGAGGCCGGCCTGGACGCCGTCAAGCGCGTCCTCTTCGCAGCCAAGCAGGCCGCGCCGGCAAGCGACCTGCGCTACCGCGGGGCCGGCCACTGGGGCCTGCGCGTGAGCGGCCCCGACTACAAGGAGGCCGAAAAGCTCCTCAAGGACGCCAGCGACGCGGCTCTCGCGGCCAAGACGAAGCTGGCGACCGTCACGTTCACAAAAGAGGAGAAGAAGTAGGCCGATGAGCCTCCACATCCTCCGCTGCGGCCGCTGCAAAGGCTACGGTCTGCTTGAAGCCTG
>CAYUKJ010000014.1:0-969 GCA_964445245.1 uncultured Methanosarcinales archaeon
TCGCAACGAGTCAGGCCTCGCCCTTAAGGCCAGCAAGGGACACTTTCAACGCACCCCATATGACCGAAAGGAATAAATAGCCGTGGGGCCGAAACGCGGCCAAGGCGCATCCATGGGCGAAGAGCAGCGGACGGAACAGGACCTTCTCAAACTCGTCAGGGAGACGCGTGCGATGGTGTATCAGGCTGATGCGGGCATGCAAGGCGCTTTGTATGCGCGGTATAAGCAGAACATCAGGGCCATCGCAGGAAAGGAAATGGCCGAAGAGCGCCTGGAGCAGGCCGCCAAAGCGCTGGTGGAATCCATGAGGCAGCGGCTGAAGCAGTTGGTCGCCGAACAGCTCAATCACTCAGCCGAGCATTCGCGCGCCATGCAGATCGTCTCGCAGCTGTCACAGACCGCGGACGCTCCGAATCTGAATCTCAATTGGGTGCGCAACCAGCTTTCGGAGCTGGAGAACCTGCTGGAGCGCGGCATCAATCTGACCAGGGCCACCGAAGAGACCGTCGCGCTCCTGGACCAGATCGCCCACTCCCTGAAAAAAGCGGAGTAGGATTCCTCCCTGACCCACGGCTGAACTCTTAGCGCTTCCAAACGTGCAGAAGGCGCTGCGCACAAGGCCATGAACCAAATCCCGACCAAGGAACATACGATGCTCGAAGAGAGGCCCCCCACCTTCTCAGCCGTGCAGTGCACGAAAACACCAGGGAAGCCGCCGCACCAAACGACGTACGCCCACACAGGGTGGCCGTCGCACCGGACCGCTGACGCCTCCCTGCGCCGTTCCTCGATTTGTTCGGCAGCGCACCGGCGACGAGCCGCACCAGCCAGTCACACCAAACGAGAAACGCCCGGGGTGGGATCCAAACCCACGCCCCTGGGAGAAGCTGGGTCGGCCCCCATAGGCAATGCTGCCTCGCGTGGGCAAGAAAGAGACGCCCCCCGCGGACGAGGTGACCACAAAATGGG
>CAYUKJ010000014.1:979-11301 GCA_964445245.1 uncultured Methanosarcinales archaeon
CATATTTATATGTGGTCACCCTTAATCCTCTATGTTCGTTGAGAAGAGACGGCTTGGAAAGACGACGAAATACTACCTGGTCCATTCGTTTCGGGAAAGAAACCGGGTCCAGAAGATCCGACGGTATCTGGGCGCCAATCTGAGTCCGCGAACGTTGGCAAGGGCGAAGGCAGGGGCCAAGAATGAAATCCTTGCCCTGCTCGACGAGTTGAGCACGGAGGTGTTCCTGTTCTCCCTTTCGCCCAAACAAATTGATCTCCTCAATCGGGCAGACCGGAGAATCCGTGTCGCGCATCTCGACATAAACGCGTGGAAGCGGTTTACCGAAGAGTTCGTCTATCACACCAATGCCATCGAGGGCTCAAGCATTCCGCGCCAGGCTGTCCCGAAGATCCTCAGTAAAAAGATCGTGCGCGATGAGGAAGAGCTAGAAACCAAGGGCGCAGGCAAGGCCGTCGGGTTCATTCGCCGCACAAAAGAAGAGTTCTCGCCGCAGCTGATCCGGACCCTGCATCTGCTGTGCTTTGCAGGCTCCAAGCATACGGCAGGGCAGTTCAGGACCGTCGACATCGTGATAAAAGACGCAAGAGGCCGCGTCGTGGACTCTGGCGTCCCGGTTCAAGACATGCAAGACGCATTGAATGACCTCGTTTCCTGGTACAAGGAGAACCGACGGAAGTTCAAGCCCCTGGCGCTTTCTGCAATTGTCCACAACCAATTCGAGTACATCCACCCCTTCGAGGACGGCAACGGGCGCGTGGGGCGGCTGCTTCTGAACTATGTTCTCCTCAAGCACGGCTACCCGCCCATCAATATCGTCCTGGAGGATCGGCAAGACTACTATGACGCCCTGCGCGCCTATCTCCAACTCCACAATCTCAAGCCGATAATCGACTTTCTCGTCCGGCAATACAGGAAGACCCTCAGAAAGGTGACCACAGCGCCAAAATAAACCATGATTGTGGTCACCCGCCAGCAGAAAGGATCCCATCAAGTAAGCGCCGGGAGGAGTTGCGCCCCATGAATCTAACGCCCATGGCTGGATTCGAACTCACGCTCCCAGATGGAAAGTCTTGCATCCTTCCGCGTGGTCGGAACCCCCACAAAGCATTAATAGGCGGACTAAGCTGTCGCTCGCATGTTCGCCGTCATCGGCACAGAAGTCTACCTAGCTGAGCTGGGCAAATGGCCGACGGCGGACAGGCAGGCGGCCGAGAAGCTACCGGGAAGGCTAGCTCAGAATCCGTGGAGCGGCACGTCCCTGGGCCTCCCATTCTTTCGCGAGAAGCGCGTGCGCGGTCAGCGAATCTACTATTTGGTCTACGAGGACCTGAAGATGGTCCTGCTTGTGGCCACGAGCGGAAAGAAGGACCAGCAGATCACGATTGAGTATGTCAAGCAGCGTCTTTCGGAATTTCGGCGAGTCGCAGAAGACGTCGCTAAGCGAGTCGCTTGAAGCGGCCGTGCTTGAGGTCCTCAAGGCTTGCAGCAAACTGGCGGATGAGATCCCAATCAAGCTCGTCCAGTTTCTTGAGCCGCTCGTATTCTTTTCTTGGGACGGTGACAGTGTCCATGCGGGTAAATGATTGAAGCAGCCTTAAATACCTTCCGGTGGGAAGGCCGCGAAATGAGCATTACTCTACAGAGGTTTTGAAACGCCCAGGGTGGGATTCGAACCCACGCTCCCAAAGGGACGGACTTAGCAGGCCCGCGCAACACTCGGTTTGCCAGAGCGTCGGAAGAAGAACCTGCTGGCAGCCACCGCAACAAACGTGGCCGCCAATCAGACCGCCCTATGTCCATAGTCACCGCGCCCAGAGCACGGGGGAAAAGTGGTCACCGGACGCGAATGTGATTCTCCTCGATGACGACGATCTTGTCGCGCATTTTTCCAAAATCCAGCTTTCTGATGGACCGACCGAGGAGATCCAGTACCGCGACTTGCCCTGCACTGCGAGGTCGAAGGACCACAATCCCGCAGTGCCCGCCCGAGGCATACATGCCGGGGCGCGCAAAATCTTTGTCCAAGGTGAGCAATATCATCTTGTGCTTGCGACAGTGCAGGAGGATTTGTTTGTCTCGGGCGCCGCGAAGGCCTTGGGCGGGGGCCGTACTGGCGTCAACGCCACGAACTTGCAAGATGCGCAGAACTCCGACCGGGACGTTCTCGTCGATCTTAAAATGCGTTGGAGGTGAGAACTTCCTCTTCGGCGAGCTTTGAAGCATAGCGCAACGCGGCCCGGATATCGTCCTTGGTCAGAGTTGGATACTGGGCTAATATCTCCTGCTCGGTGGCGCCCTCGGCAATGCTGGCGACGATAGCAGCCACCAGGACGCGGGTACCGCGGATACAGGCTTTGCCGTGGCAAATTTCCGGATCAAAGACGATGCGATTCTCAGGAGCCATGAATAAAGTCAAGCACAGCGGCCTTATAAACATTCCGGCCAGAGAAGCACCCAACCCTGCCTATAATCGCGGTTCACTTGCTTCGTAGCAAAACGCCCAGGGTGGGATTCGAACCCACGCTCCCAAAGGGACGGACTTAGCAGGCCCGCGCAATACCAAGCTATGCGACCTGGGCAAGTGAGGGCCCGACAGAACTCGGGTGTCCCTGGGACTAGGCCTGCTGGGCCTCGGTGAGCCTGCCTGCCTTTTATGTCTTGCGCTCGCAGACAATGCGACGGGAAGGCATCCTGCCGCCGGCCCGTCCCCCCTCGGTCTCCGCCGTACCCCCCGTTGGGCGCCGTCGATTTCCCGACCGAAGAGCAACGTACTCCAGACAACACCAGGAACAGAAATGCTTATAAATAGCGTACACCGGAAGCGCCCCAGCATGGCCAAGCAACTAGATGAGGTCTTTGCGCAGATCACCCAAGAGTCGACGATTCTGCTGCGAATCCGCAACGACTTGGATGAAGTCAAGGGTCTCCTGCAGCAGGCCGCGCGGCTGCAGAGCCGGCCGGCCGCAGCGAAAGTCATGGACGCCGCCTTGCGAAAGGTCCTTGGAGAACAAAGCATCTTCGGCGAATTCATGGGCCACACCCGAAAGGTCCACGAGCTCTTGCACGAATCCGTCGCCATCACGGCATCAGCCACCGATCTCAAGCAGGCCGCCAAGATGGTCAATGACCTTGAACTCATCTCGGAGAGCATCTTCCAACGCGTCGTGTCCTTCCGCGCTCGACTGGAGTCGGACATCCGCGACATCCTTGCACTCTACCGGGCCAACGACTTCCCTGCCGCGATCCAACGCACCCAGCAGACCCTTGACCGCCTAGACGAGATCCGCAATCTCCTCCTGCAGGGTGGTGGCAACATCCGCGCCATCCAAGATGCTGAACAGGAGTTTGCAGACTACCTCTCCGGCGGCGTGGGCGCCATCCGGAGAGACCTTGGCCCGCTCAGCCCTGACACCCAACTGAAGTTCCTCAGCCACATCCTAACTCGGACACAGAAGAAGAAACCCTTGCTGCCCGTCTACCAGGCTGCAATCGAGGTTCTTGCGACGCGTGCGGAGTCCTGGGGTGAAAGGCTGCGCATAGGGCTCATATTCCTTGACTTCGGGGAGACAGCTGCGGCGACACAGAAGTTCCTGGACTGCATTGACTCCCTCCAAGTCTGGCCCGTTCAAGACGAACTAAGAAGCCTTCGTCTCTCTGATGCGCAGAAGAACTCCGTCGCGACCTGCCTCTTCAGCGCGGGACATTCGGAGACAGCCTTGAAGTGGTTGAAGCACGCGTTTAATATCGACGTTGCTCTTGCGACAGCGATTCGCCGTCTTTCGGACGCAGATTTGGCTAAGTATGTGCATGCAGAAGTCATCGCGTACGAGATGGATTCGAGCCTGTCTGCCAGCGGGGTGTGGCCCCCCCACAGCGGCCCCGCGGAACGGATAGGGAATGCCGTTCGCAAGCACTTTGTGGAGCCCCTGCAAGCGGCAAGGAAGCAGGATCTCGTGCAGAAGGTCGCCAAAGATGCACTCCTCCCTTTGGCCGAATGGAGCGCAAACGCAGGCAGCTTCGAGACCGCCCTGAAGTTGGCGGGTCTCTCCACCGACGAGAAGAACGCGGCGCGAGCGCATTTCTATCTCCGGTACAATGAAGTCAAACAAGCTCTGAAGTTCGCGCTTGAGACCAACGACTACGGCTTCATCTCCACTCTATATGCCAAGATGGGTGACTTCCAGAACGCCGCCCGCTATACGCAGATGGCCAAGGGTAGGACTCTCCAGCCCGGCTAGTTGCGCCGGCGATTCTAGTAGGCGTCTCCACCGTCTGCACGAGGCCTCCCACCGCAAACCTTTTAAACCGCCCGTCGGCGGATGCAGGATGGCGTGGCGGCCTTGGATCCCAATTTTCATGCTCGCATTGAGTCTCCTGTCCGGAGCGCTCGCCACATCTGCAGACTTCGACCTCATCCGGAAGGACCTCTACATCGACCTGCGCGACCCGCCGGCGCCCCGCGACACCTCGCTCTTTGAAGTCGAGTCCCTCGTCCTCTCCACGCGCATCGCAAGCGAAGTGCGCCTCACGCAGCTGGCCGACGACTTCGCCGTGCAGTGGGTGAGCGCGAACGTCTCGTGGTTCCCCCACAACGACAGCCGCCAAAACGTCCTGGACTTCGCCACGAATCCGGCGGCGAAGATGGGGAAGGGCGAGATGGAGTTCTTCTGGGAGGAGCCGGCGGGCGAGCGCTTCGCCTACTCGATTGACGCCACCGTCGAGACGAAAGGCCTCCCCCTCCCGGTCCGCGAAAAGATCGGGTTTCCGCTGGAGCGCCTTGACCGCAGCTTCCAGGCCTATCTGGAGCCCCAGACCATCATCGACATCACCCCTGAGATCCGGAGCCTGGCCCAAAGCCTTGCGCAGGGCCATGACGACCTCTTCGGCGTCGTCTTCGCGCTCGCCACCTGGGTGCGCTCCAACGTCCGCTACAACCTCACGACGCTGACATCGGAGGCGGCCCAGCCGGCCTCGTGGGTCCTGGAGAACCGCGAGGGCGTCTGCGACGAACTGACGAGCCTCTTCATGGCGATGGCGCGCTCGCTCGGGATCCCGGCCCGGTTTGTGGCCGGCGTCTCCTACACGGACCTGCCCGAGTTCGAGGAGCCCTGGGGGCCCCACGGCTGGGCGGAGGTCTATTTTCCCGGCGTCGGCTGGGTGCCCGTCGACGTCACGTACGGCCAGTACGGCTATGTCGACGCCACGCACATCAAGTTCAAGGAGACCCTGGACGCCCAGCAGGCCACCGTGCGCTACACGACCAAGGGCCGCAGCGTCGGCCTCGAGACCCAGCCGTACCAGATCAAGACCGAGGTCGTGGAGCGCGGCCCCGTCAGGCGCCTGGACGTCGTCGCCGACGCTGAGATCCTCTACGTCGAGGTCGGGCCGGGGGCCTTCAACCTCCTCACCCTCGCCCTCAAGAACCGGGAGGACCACTACCTGGCCTTCGACGTGCAGCTGGCGCAGACCAAGGGGCTCCAGAATCTCGACGAGCTGCGCAAAAGCGTCCTCCTTGAGCCCCGTGGCCGCGCCCAAGTGACCTGGGCCCTCCAGCAGGTCGGCGCCCTCCAGACCGGCTACCTCTACACCTATCCCCTCGAAGTCCATGCCCTGGGCCGCGTCATCGTGTCCGAGTTCCGGGCCCGCGTCGGCGGCCCTCGCTACGCCCAGGAGGACCTGCGCGCCCATCTGCCGGCCGGCAAGGCCGCCGCGCCGGGCTTTGCGCTGGCCTGCGCAGGCGCCCCCGCCGTCTTCATCGGCATGGACCTCATCGTCACCTGCGAGACCGACGGCGCTGACCCCGTCTGCCTGGCCGACGCCTGCGAGACGCCCACCGGCGGCGCCGTGAACTTCACCGTCAAGCTGTCCGAGACGGGCGTGCACACCCTGACGCTGACCCGCAAGGGGCGCCGGCAGACCTTCACGGCCTACGTGACCGTCGACGTCCAGGTCCCCCCCGACGTCCTCATCGAGGAGGTCTCCGCTCCGGAGACCATCGGATACGGCGAGGAAGGCACTCTCGAGTTCCTTGTCAAGCCGGCCCCCAATTCCCTGCCCCACGACCTCAAGGTGGCCGTCGAGCACACCTCCGTCAAGCAGACCTGGACCGCCGAGGCGCTCGACCATCCGACGCGCTACCGCCTCCTCTTCACAGGCGACGCCCTCGACTTGGGCGTCAACACCCTCACGATCCGCGTCACCTTCGCCGACCAGTTCGGCAAGGCCTACGAGCGCACCGAGTCCGTCCTCATCGAGATGAAGACGAAGCTCTTCTACCAGCGCGTCATGATTGCGCTCAAGGGCTTTTGGGGGAAGGTTGCGGGATGGTTCTCGTAAGTGTCCTTGGTCATCCACAGGAAAAAATGCCTCGGCCTTTAGGCCGTGGTTGTTCACTCCACAGGACTATGCAAAAAAGAAACACTAAGCTTTAAATAGGCCGGGGAGGTCCGAAGGCGGCATGGACGAGACGAAGCCCTGCCCGTTCTGCCGCAGCCCGATAGACGCTGCCGCGCGCAAGTGCCCCATCTGCGGCGAGTACACGGAGGCCCCGCGCCCGGAGATCTGGCGCCTCGAGCTCATCAACCTCCAGATCCTGTTCGCGGTCCTTGAGGCCAAGATCGAGGCCCTCTTCAACGTCCTCAAGGAGCTGGAAGAGACCAAAGTCATCTCCGTGGACTTCAAGTCCCTTCAGGACTTCGTGCGCAACGCCACCTACCAGAACATCACCGAGTTCTTCGAGAACGAGACGCCCGAAGTCCTGTACGAGTTTTCCAAGGCCCTCACGACGGAGTGGGCGCGCCGCAGCCTCGAGAAGGGAGAGACTCTTGACTCGCTGTCGCATTCCAGCTGGTCGTACCTCAAGAGCGTCCTGGAAAGCCTGGGGGTGGACGCAGAGATCTTCAAGGAGTGGGCGCGCCGCCGCAACATTGACCCGAACCAGCCGCTGAAGGGACCAAAAACTTAAAGAAGCAGACCAGGCGAAGGCAGGGCATGACGCCCGGATTTCTCCTCTTGTGCCTGGCGCTGCTGGCCGGAGGCGCGGCCCTCGTCAATCAGCCCGAGCAGCCCCTCGTCCTCATGGGCCTCACGCTTTTGGCCGGGCTTGTCCTTGCGCTGTTCGAGGCAGCCCTTGAGGCCGGCCGCGCCGTCGACATGCGGGCCCTGCGAAAGGCCGCCGCCGCCTACCAGGTCAAGGTGAAGGCGCGCCGAACCATCGTCGAGCTGCGCAGGCCCGTCCACCACGGGCAGCTCACCGTCGAGGTCGAGGCCCCCCTGCGGTGGGGCCTAAAAGACGTGCCCGAGTACACGCTCACCCTGCGCGACCAGAACCTCACGTTTCTGCCCGTGCGCATCACCGACCTCTCCAGCGCCTACGCCTCCCTCGTCATCCCCCACGAGACGCTACACGTCCCGGACCTGCCGGCCGGGCTTGCATTGGAGGCCAAGGAGGGCGGCGTCAGCCAGCTCGTCACCCCTGAGCTGGTGGCCCTCCTCAAGACCTTCCCGCCGGGCGCCCTCGAGCGGCTCTACACACAGGGCCACGACCTAGTCATCAAGGGCGCTGCCGCGAAACTGCCGACCTCCCTCGGGCTCCTCTTGGAGCTGGTCGCGCACCTGCGCAAGGAGTTCTGCCAATTGATTGAGGACGACACATAATCAGGCTGCCGGAGGGCGTAGCGCGAGTGCTGCGCCAATGGCCGCTGGCAGCCGGCCGGGGGTTGCGAATTCCGCAGGCGGCATCCAAAAGGATTTATACGCAGCCTTCTTTCTGTGGAACATGGCCGACACTGAATCCATGCGGGAAGAGCGGGTGGACGGCGTGCCCGTCATCATGACTGGATTTGGGTATAAGACATTTACCATGGTGGTCAAATCGATTGGGTATTTCAC
Organism: uncultured Methanosarcinales archaeon; assembly: GCA_964445245.1. Taxonomy (GTDB): domain Archaea; phylum Nanobdellota; class Nanobdellia; order Woesearchaeales; family JAHJEM01; genus CAYUKJ01. The sequence continues at coordinate 8,873 of CAYUKJ010000014.1, forward strand.
GCACAAAACCTCCCCCACGTATTTCCGAACGTCGGGGGTAATGGAAACGAGATATGGTGGGCAGCCAAAGGTCGGCAAGACGTATCCGGCGCCCTCCGCTGAAAGGATCATGGCCCTATACCTGGACCATGGAATAGACGCATTTGACACCGTGGTCGTGAGTCCGGGCCTTGAAGCGGCCTGTTACCTCGGAAGGGCGCTAAATGCGCCCATCCTGCCTTCCCAGTTCATCGCATCCGCGCCAACGAGGGAGTTCGTGGAGCAACACAGCAACCCTGACAACATATACGTGGTCGGGCATGAGACTGACTGGCCCGAATTGTGCGTGTGGATCAAGCCCGCCAACCTTGGGCGCCTATACTCGAACATGATAGAGAAGGCGAAAACAGTCGTGATCTTTTCCGCCGACAGCGGGCCAAAAAACCTCCATGGGACAAGGCGGGGCTGGTTCAAGGACAATATCCACATCCTTGACGGTTTTACTGGTGACGAGAATTTTACGACAAGAATCCAGAATCCGGGACGGAATGGGTATATGGACCCGCACGACAAGATCCCCCACTGGGAATTTTCGATGGAAGATGACCAGGTCAACAACCTTGAGAAATATTGCAGACAAAGGGGAAAGCAGTCGGTGATGATCCGCACGGGGGACTGGCGCGGGTTTCTTCCCGCGATGCTGTTCCAAAGACTGTACGAGAAGAGCGGATATAGGCCCTCTGGCATCACATTTCATGGCTATTGGGCGTGTCACCCGTTTTATGAGTCCGAGTTTCTGAGGATACCCGTCATTGACTTTCAGCACGGCGCCGACCCGTATGTCGAAGAGTTCAGAACATTGATGGACGCTATCGAGTGGGAAAAAAAGGACGGAGAGTATCTAGTGTGGCCTCCTGAGCTGAACACGACAGGAACGAAGAACCCCGCCGCAATATTCGAATCGTGGGGGTTTCCGACTGTGTACCGGACCGGCCGCCCCTATGACTGCTGGTGCTACGGATGGGAGCAGGAGCCAGATCCGCGCAATCCGACGCGGGAATGGATCGTGCCAAAGCTGAAGGACAGGAAGACGTTCAGGGAATTCTTAGAATATGTGACAATCGATGAGCTCGTGGACCTGGCGAAACGCGTCAGGAAAACGGAAGTGACCGTCCAATCTTGACAAGGCCTGTGCGGGATGGCAGTCTGGTCACAGCCCGAACGCCTCGGTGAACTCCGCGATCACCTTGTACTCCTGCAGGAACTTGAGGCCCTTGTCGGTGAGGACGAAGACGCGCTTCTCGCCGGTCTCCTGCATTTCAAGGAGCTCGCGTTCGATGAGGGTCCGGGAGAATTCCTCGAGCTTCTTGTGGGAGAGGTTGGACTTGTAGAGGAGGTGGGTCGGCTTGATCGTGCCGCCGGCGTTCTGGGCGGCCCGGAGCATGTCGTGGAAGATCTCAAGGCGCGTTCGCTTCGTCTTCATGGCAGCCGCACCACCTTCCAGGCGCGGTGGACCACGGCAAGGCTGGCCAGGAGGATGAAGAATCCGAGGGCCTGGACGAGCTTGCCGGCGACGTACCACCGCACGTCCCGGAAGAGGAACAGGAAGAGGATCTGGCTGGCGAAGATGAGGAGGAAGGCCACCGTGACGAGGCGGGGCGCGAGCTTGCGCTTGCTCCAGGAGTGCGTCACGAAATAGCCGACGACATACGAGAGGAGGACCAGCGACGTGATGTGGAAGACCACGTACTGCAGGCGCGAAAAGATGGCGAGGAGCGCGAGGAGCGACAGGACGAGGCCGACGACGGGCCGGGACCTGATGTCCATGACGATCACCAGCAGGCCTGTCCAGCCGAAGAGGATGAGCGTGCGCGACGTCACGAACAGCATGTCCAAGAGGAGCTCGGCGCGCCCCGGCAGGCCCGCGGAGAAGGCGTAGTAGAGCAGCCCGTATACGAAGAGCTGGACCACATAGGCCAGGCCGACGCTCGTGAAGCCCAGCGCGAGGGACCGGTAGCGGTCCTCGCCGGTGAACCGGTAGATCCGGTACGCCAGCGGCGCGATGAGCAGGCAGACCAGAAGCGAGAAGGCGTCGATGGCCAGGTCCACCCCGAAAAACCAGGCGGGGCTCGCGATGGGGATGGCCATTCCCGTCGGAGAGCCTTCGGAGCTTTTTTAATGTTTGTGAATCGGGAGTCTGGACGGGGCCTTCTCAAACCATATGAGCCCCGCCGCCTTGTGCCCCGCCATGCGCGCCAAAAAGACCCCGAAGCCCTGGCGCCTGGCCACCCGCGCCCGGGAGGAGCCTGCTGACGACTGGCTGGACGAGCTGCGGGCGTCCCTGAGCCAGGAGTCCGTCCCGGCCTAGTCCCCAAGCACCATGACGCCGTCCCATGATGTTCCCCCAAGCACCCAAGAAAGGCCCGGGAGGCTGTACTCCTTCCGGGACT
>CAYUKJ010000015.1:0-11138 GCA_964445245.1 uncultured Methanosarcinales archaeon
CATCGTCCCATCCTTGAAGTGGCGATAGATGACGCAGGCCTCCCACTCGCCTTTGTCGTCGAGTTTGGCAATCGAAATGGTCTCTTTGCTGTAGCGGCCTCTCGAAAGAAGGCTGTTGATGTGCGGCACGAACCGCTCGGATGGCAATCTCCGCATGGCGTTGTAGTCGCGCACGCGCGCCTCGATTGTGTAGACCAAGCGATGAGAGGCCCTGGGGGCGCTTTGGCGCTCGATGAGGGCCGCGGGCGGATCGTCCTTTGGCAAGTAGTCTTTTTTTCGCACACCATAGGCGGCGGCATGGACCGGGCCTCGGTCCTTGACTTCGGACAGGTGCGCCTCATACCGCACCTCGTCAATGGGGCCAAGCCCGCGCTCCACAACCCGACGGATGTCGCCGGAGAGTTCTTGAGACGCCAAGAAGCCTTCCATGGTCGCTTCATGCAGGTATTTTCGGGAGCCCAATGGAAAACCGGTTTGTGCCAACCTGGTTTCAAGGGCTGCTTCGATAGGGAGGATGAAATCGGCCATAGGATTCGGAATGTGCGCTTCTTTAAAAATCCGTGCCAGCCGCGCGCTGCCGCGTCCAAAGCCACCAAGAAGCCTTTTATAGGCCAACGTCCTCCCGCTCCCCATGCCTTCGCCGCTTACAGGCCATGACAATAGGACCCTCAAGACGCTACTTGTTTCAGAGAGAAATTTCAGCCACCTTGAAGCTGTGATTGAGCGGAGCCTCGTGCTTCATGAGCATCTCGCCCAAGGCGTAAAAGAAACATCCCCCAGAGAACCGGTGCCCGAGCAGGAATTGCCGGCCCTCTTTGAGCGCGTGCATCCCCAAGTCGACCGGCTCCTTGGTGTTCACGACGTACCGAGCCCCAAATATGGGTATTTTCATTGGCGCGACCACAAAACTGAAGTTGTCGGCATCCTCTCGGGAGTCCCATTTATCCTCGGGTTGTGCTATGAAACAAGCAAGGCCATCACTAATATCAACCTAGACACGGATGCCTCGCATCTTGCTGCCGACATCGGCAAGAGCGCATTGTACCTTGTCGCAACCGTGGCCAGCGCAGGCGTCGGCGCCTTCCTGTATGGCATGCGCATTCTTCGGACTGATTACTCTCCTTTAACTCGGAGAATCAAGCTCTGGCCGGGACCACTTGAGGGCATTGAGTCCTCCCTTAGCCACGAGTATGCGCATCACGTCCTCCACGACATTTTCCCCGGGGCGATACGGTCTATGCCATACACCATTCTGAATGAAGGTGTCGCAATTGCCGCAAGCCGCCATGTCGCACGCACACTTGTCGACGAACGGCCCGCAGCCATGCTCTATCATCTTCGGTCCTCGGCGCTTCCCGAACTTGCAATGGCTTATCAATGGATGGGAAAACAACTACATTGCCCAACCCAAGCAAACCTGCAGCAATTCGTGCCGCAGCCAAGACGCTGGCCAATGAAATTACAAATGAAATACGTCTTGGGAACGGCCGTATTCACACTGGCCGAAGCGCGCTACGGGACTGGATTCTATCCGGACCTGCTTTCTGGAAGGACGTCGATGCAAGAACTTCTCGTGTAGGCAGGGAGGCCATTACTGCCGGAAAAATTCCGCGTATCGCTGAGCCACGACGCCAGGCTCGACAGCGTTTCCGTCGAGATCCCCAAAGAACTTCAATCCGCGGGCGCTTGCGAGCATTTTGTCGACCAAACGGAAGGTTCCGCCAACATAGGTGGACGCCAGGTAAAAGTCCTGCTTTCGCTCAATGAGCAGAAATTCATAGGCGATCCTGCCGTCCGCGATGAGCCAGTCAATTTCGGCGACAAAATGGGAGGGGCGATAGAGCGTCCGCAGGCGCGCATAGTCCTCCTCGATGGGATTCGCCTTGTATACCAGGTGAAACCGCCCAGAAGTGGGCCGCGTCTTGCGCCCAATCAAGGGGAGGGCTCCTTGGGCCCATTCTTGCGGAAACATGCCGACGGCAAGCATTCCTACTGTTTTCGACGCGATGCGCCCGAGCATATCGCGGCGAGTCCGCCCGTACTCGTCGAGCAGGGGCGCTAGTTCGTCGGACATCGGCCGCTCTTCTGGAGGCAGGCCCGGAAGCAGCGCCAGGCCCAAAGCCGCCGAAAATTCGCGGTTGGCCAGAAACTCCCTTTCTGCGGCCTCATGCAAATATTACCGCGTGCCAAATGGCACGCCGACCTCGTTAAGCCGTTTTTCCAGGGCCACCTCAAGCGGCGACTGCGGAGCATCCATGCCGCCCGAAAAATCCATTCAGTATATAACTATTGCTGAATATACGATGAACAGAAGGCAAAAGAAGGCAAGTAAATGAGTAAAATCTATTTCCCTTTCCGTTCATGCGGCAACAGCCGCCTCACCTGCATGGGGATGACGCCGGCCTCGAACTCGAGCTTCGCGATATCGATCGGGTTGTAGCGGATCTGCTCGAGCTGCTTGGGCGTCATCTTGACGAGGAAGGGGGCGCCCATCGATATCTGCAGCGCGCGGCTGCCGATTATGCGGGCGCGCTCGTACTTCGTGTACCGGAAGGGCGCGGCCTCCAGCTTCATTTGGCCCCCTCCGCCAGGGCGCGGAGCTCCTTTGCCTTGGCGCAGCACAGCTCGACCATGGCATGGATGTCCTCGAAGGTGAGGGGGGAGGAGCCGCCCTTCTGGAGGGCGCAGATCTCGCCGGTCTGCATCGTGGAGACCGTCAGTCGGCTGTCGAGCGCCTTTTCCTCGTCGTCTGTGGGGTCCAAGACGAGGTTGTCGCCGATCTTGACGGCCGTCACCGCGATCGGCAGGCTCAGCAGGGGGAGGCGCTTGTCGGTCTTTTTCTTGTAGTCGATGACGCCGTCGGCGACAGACGGGAAGCGCGCGTTGCGCAGCGCCACGATCGCCGCCAGCGCCCCGATGTCGATGAGGTTGCCGTCGGTGTTGAGAGGGCACAGGTCAACTTGGACCATCCAGACCTTCTCCCCGCGCACGATGCACATCTTGGGCAAGTCGAGGGTGTGGGCCTCGCGCAGGCCCCGGTCGATGACGCGGGCGATCTCGATGGCCTGCTCGCTTGGGGGGCCCGACTCGAACTCGGGGTTGGACAGCGGCAGGAGCTCGGCGCCGACCATGAGGACGCCCTCGTCGGGCCGGTCGGCAAACGGCTTGCCGATGTCGAGCTTGACGCCGCAGATGACCTCGGTGTTGCCGCAGCGCACGCGGGCGCTGCCCTCGGCGGTCTTGATGACGCCGGCCTCGATCTCTATGGGGCGGAACTCGCCGTTGCGGCGGCCGTCCAGGCGCACGCCGGCCTTGAGGCTGGCGCTGATGTTGGCTTTGAGGTCTTCGTTCATGGGGCCTCCCCCGCGTACTTCTCCTTTAGGGCCGCCCGCTGGATCTCGGCGATGCGCCGCAGGACCGGGATGCCCATCTTGACGGCCTCGTAGAGGTGCTCCTTGCTGATCTCGCCGTCCATCTGCAGGAGGGTGAACTCCTCGGTGGAGGGGATCATGGCGAGGGGGATGTCGGCGCGGGGGGGCTTGTTTCCCTTCTCGTCCTCGTACTGCTCCTCCTTGTAGTCGAGGTCGACAAGCGTCGTGCCGCCGACGTGGCCGACCGAGACGGCGGCGACCATGTCCTTCATCTGGATGCCAGCGTCGGCGAGCGCGATGCTGGCCGCGCAGATGCCGGCGCAGCGGCTGCCGGCGTCCGTCTCGGTGAGCTCGACGTAGACGTCTACGACGGCGTAGGGGTAGTCGGAGAGGTTCACGACGGGCTCAAGCGCCTTGGTCGTGACCATGCTGATCTCTTTGCTTCGGCGGCTTGGGCCGGGCCTGACGCGCTCGCCCATGCCGGAGAATGGCATCATGTTGTAGATGCAGCGCAGGAGGCCCTTTTTTGGGTCCTGCATGAATCGGGGGTGCAGTTCGCGCGGGCCGTAGACGGCGGCGTAGGCGCTCGTGTTGCCCATGCGGAAAAACGCCGAGCCGTCGGCGCGGGCGATGACGCCGGCCTTGGCCTCGATGGGGCGGGTTTCGTCGAGCGCCCGCCCGTCGTGTCGCTTAGTGTAGCTCATTGGGTCCTCCTTCGGCCTCCATGTCGGGCATCTTGACCGGGCGGCCGGTCTGCTCCTCGAGGTAGCGCTTGATTCGTTCGGTGAGGCCGGAGATGTGGCTTTCGGCTTCGATCTTGATGATGGTGTTCACGGCGATCAATTCGGACTTGGGGTCGCCCTTGATCCAGATGAGGCCGTTCTGGCCTACGGTGATCTGGCAGTTCGTGGCGTTCTTGAGCATCGTGACCATGCTGCCGTGCTTGCCGATGATGCGGGGCACCTTGTGGGTGTTGACGGTGACGATGCGCCCGCCCCGCAGCTTCTGGAGCCCGGGGCCCTTGCAGGTCACGTCCACGAGGTTCTGGCTCGTCACGTTGATTATCTTGCACACCAAGTAATCGTCCAAATTGAAATACTTGGTTAGGTTGGCCTGCCGGGCGATGAAGTCGTAGGTGGCGTCTTTGAGGTTCAGGACGGCCGTGTAGGGGCTGTTGAACTCGATGCGCCATCCGCTCATGAGGATGTCATGCACGCGGCCGACGATGACGTCGTTGCGCTTTGGCAGGTAGCGCCCGGAGAGGGGGATGGTCTTGAGGACCTTGCCCTCCACGACTAGTATGCCGAGGCGCTCGGCCATGATGTTGCTGTCCTGCCGGTACGTGCCGCTTGACGGCAGAAAATCCATGCCCTGGGCGAGCAGCTCGCCGGGCACGACGATGTCCTTGTCTTTCGCGATGAGTCCCATGGGGTTCTCCGTTGTGTGGTGGTGCTTGGTTTATTCTTGATGATTATTCGAGGATCTTGGCTTCGACGCTGCCGTGGGTGCGGCTGTTCATGTCGTCGAAGAACTCGGTCTGCAGGCCTGCCGGGATCTCGACGTCGACGAGCCAGCTGCCGTCGTTGAGCCAGGCCTCCTTCTTGATCTTCCCGAAGCCGGCGACGGCCCCGTAGAGCTTGGGGGCGTAGTTGGCCGGGACGTGGAGCTGGATGGTGCGCGTCTCGAAGCGGATGGGGAGGATGGGCGTGAGGGCCCGGACGACGTCTGCGACCTGGTCCTCGGCGCGCTTGTGCTCGTCGATGTGGATGTTGGCCTGCCGCATCGCGTTCTCGATGCGCACCGGGGGGTGCGGGAGCTTCGTGCGGGGGTCGACGGCGTTGACGTGTATGAGGCCGAGGATCCGCTTGAGCTTGTCGGCCCGCAGCTTCTCGCGGAACTCGCTTGAGAGCTGGACTTCGCCGCGCGCGAGGATCTCCTTGGCGACGGCAAGCGGGTCGGCTGTCCCGAAGACCTCCTTTTGGCGCTCCTCGCTGGCGAGCTCGCCCTTCTTGGCGTCGAAAAAGACCTTCTCGGCCTTGAGGACCTCGCGGATGTCGACGCCCCTGCCCTCGCGGTAGGCTATTGCGGCGTCCGGGTCGATGGCGACCTCGTAGGTCTCGCCGTGGGTGCGCAGGCGCGCTACGTTGAAGCTGACGCGCTCGTGGTCGAATATGCCGGGTCTCATGGGTGCTACTTGAGAAGCTTGGCGATCTTGTCCTTCTCGATGCGGATGACCTTGCGGGTGTCGGCCGCGACGTAGGCGGCGTCGATGCGCTCGACGGAAAAGCCGGTCTCGATGGCCTTCTTGAGGGCCTTGATGGCGAGGCGCAGGCCCTCGTCGACGGTCATGGCCTCGCGGTACTCCTTGTGCAGGATCTCGTCGGCCTCAGTCTCGCCCTCGCCGATCGCTGTGGCCTTGTACTGGTAGTAGATGCCCGTCGGGTCCGTGTCGAAGAGCTTGGGGCCGTCGGCGTCGACGCCGGCGATGAGGAGGCTGACGCCGAATGGGCGCAGGCCCCCGCTTTGGGTGCAGATCTGCATGAGGTTGCACAGGTCCTTGACGACCGAGATCGTGTCGATGGGGGAGTCGTACGTGACGCGGTGCTGCTGGGCGCGCAGCTGCGCGCGCTCGATGAGGACGCGGGCGTCCGAGAGGATGCCTGACGCGGTCGCGATGATGTGCTCGTCGACGGTGAATATCTTCTCGATTGAATCGGGGACGACGAGCTTGTCGACGATGCGCTTGTCGGTGACCAGCAGGACGCCCTCCTTGCAGACGATGCCTATGGCCGTGTTGCCGAGGCGCACGGTCTTTTTGGCATACTCGACCTGGAGGAGGCGGCCGTCCGGCGAGAACATCGTGATCGCGCGGTCGTACCCCATCATCTGGTGCTGGATTGGCTGCATATCCGCGTCTGCCATGGTCAGGTCTCCAGGAAGCGGCGGGCTTTGGAAAGGATCCCGGACACACCCGCACTCCTTACGATCATATCGGAATCGAGGAAGAGGAAGGCTGCCTTCACGCGGTCCAATGAGGCCGCCGAGGTTTTGAGGAGGCCCCGCTGGGCCTTGGGGTCATAGTCGACCGGGATAATCCCTGCCTGGGCGGCCCCGAACTGGCCCAGGACGGCCGAGAGGCGGTCCGCCATCCAGGGGAAGGCCTGGGGCACCGGCTGCTTGGACAGAATCTCAAAGGCCAAGTACCGCTTCTTTTGCCGCAGGGTCGGTCGGAGGGGTTTTAGCTTCCGCATTTATAGCCAAAGAAAGCCCTTCTTTTTCGCGCCTTCTTTTCTCGTCAGGATTTGAAAATAATGCCTGGTTTATATAGGTTGTGGTTATGTGGTTTGCCGCATATAGCCTTTGAAACCCCTCAATTCCAGCGTTTGGGGCCACCTGGCGCCGTCGAAAATGTCGTAGGGGCTGCGGCCAGAGGCCGCTATTCGCAGCCGCGTGAATGGCCGAGTGTGCGCTCAAGAGCGTCTCTCGCACCAGATGGCCCGGCCAAGGCAGCCCCCATGACACATTTTCTACGGTGCCGGACCACCATCCCATTTCGCCCACCGCTTACTCATACTCCTCCATTTCCGGCCTTGCGGCCGCAAACGGCTTTCTGACGGCGTCGGTGTAGCGCTGGTATTGCGGATAGGCCACATCGTTGAGGCTGGTCTCGATGAGCGCAAAGCAGCGAAGGAAGAGGAGCGCCGCGCCAAGGAGCAGCAACCCTGGAACAACCAGCGAGAAGTAGTTGAGGTCGAAAAGCAGGACGAGGAGAGGGAAGAAGAGGGCGTACAGCGCGAGCATGAGGGCCCAGTAGAGGTGGGTGACGATCCTTTGGCTGCGCCGGACGTTGCGCGTGAAGCTGCGGTTGGCCAGGACGAGGGCGAGGGCGTGGAGGACGCGGCGGGTCTTCTTCACCTTGAGGAGGAGGAAGAGGGCGACCGTCGATGTTAGGATGGCGTAAGAGCCGGCGGCGCCCCAGGGGCCCCACTGCGAGGGGTTGACGAGGAGGTCGGCCTTGCGCCAGACCGCGACGCTCATGATCGAGGCGAAAAAGAGCAGGATGGCCCCGGAGATGTTGCGCTTGAGGGCGAGGCTCTGGGCGCTGTTCATGTCGATCTCCTCGAAGATGTTGCGGACGAACGAGGAGAGCGTGGACAGCTTCGATTTCTTGCGCAGGAGCTTGGAGCCGGCCAGATGGCTCCAGGCCGCCGGCGAGCTGGAGATGGCCAGGCTCGTGATGAGCGTGGAGAGGAAGATGACGGCTGTGGTGATCGTGATGAGGTCCAGGCTTGGCGCGATCTTCGTGGACTGCGACGCGAGCAGCAGCGAGAACTCCCCTACGGAAAACATGGCGATCGAGGAGAAGACGGCCTGCTCGCCGCGCAGGTTGGCGACGAGATACGACATGAGGCCGACGGTGACAAAGCGCGTCGTGAGCAGGACGCCAAGGAGGACGAGGATGAGGGCCCAGTGCGTCCGGAAGGCGTCGATGTCGACGAGCGTCCCCATCGCGACGAAGAAGAGGGCGGAGAAGATGAGGGTGTACGGCTTGACGGCGTGCTCGAAGCTCCTGGACTCCTTCATGGACGCGATGAGGCTGCCGGCCAAAAAGGCCCCCAGCGGCGCTGAGAAGCCGAGGAGGGCGGAGAGGTATGAGAAGGAGGCGCACAAGAAGACCGAGATCGAGATGACGATGAGGTCCTCGCTGTCGGTGCGCAGGATGAGGGCGACCAGGGGCTGGATGAGCCGCCTGAGCGCCACGTACAGGGCCAGGAGGATGACGATGCCCACGACGAGGTTCTCGAAGGTCAGGGAGAGGGCGGCGGGCGCGGCGTTCAGGCTCGTGAGGAGCGTGAGCAAAAAGACCGCCAGGATGTCCTCGATGATGAGGATGGAGAGAAGCAGGGGGACCTCAGACTTCATGAAGAGGTTCTTCTGCTCGAGGATCTTGACGATCGTGACGGTGCTGGAGAAGCCGATGATGAGGGAGAGGAGGACGGCCGCGCGGGGGTCCACGAACCAGGACAGGAGGGTGAATCCCGCGAGGAGCGTGAGGCCGATCTTGAAGATGGAGATGATGGCGCCCTTGGCGCCGACGCGCATGAGGCGGCCCAAGTCGAACTCAAGGCCGATGACGAAAAGGAGGAGGACGGCCCCGATCTGGACGATGAAATCGATGAGCGCCGCGTCCGTGATGAGGCCCAGCGCGTTTGGGCCGATGAGCGTGCCGGCCAAAAGGAGGCCCAAAAGCGTGACCTGCCTGATCCGGTTCGAGAAAAGGGCGCCCAGGATCGCGAAGAAGAACAGGACGGCGAGGCTGACGAAGAGCTCACTCATGGCTGCTGCCTCCGGGGCGGGGTTTTTTGGGAGTGTAATTTACCACTAATAGTATATATATTTTTCTATTAATATAGATTTTCGTATACTATTAGGGAGAAATAACATCCAACGCGGCCATATGGACAATAAATAAGTCAGATTCCTGCACTCTTCCTCAAGCATATGGGCAAAGGGCTCCGCCGGAGGTTCTGAGCAAATGGGCAAGTGGGCTTGGGCATAGGCAGTTCTCCTTCCACCGGGGAATCTGCCTGGAATGAATGAGGAGCCATTCGTCAAACCCGCAAATCCTGCGGGATAGGGTTAAATTCGCCGACTTCTGTCCCCCATCCATGAAACCCTCCACACTTGGAACCTGCGTCTCGTTTGGAGTTCTTTCCGCGTACCTTTCTGCGGGCTGCGGGCCCAGCGAAGCGATGCTGCGCCAGAAGATCCTGAGCGACCAGCGCAAGTTCGACTCGAGGCAGGAGGAGCGCCACCTCGATTTTGTGACCCAGCAGGGCAAGGCCGTCCTGGGCGTCAGCCACGAGGCCGTCTACCAGCTCGGGTTCGCGCTGGTGTACGCGCCGATGGGCCTGGCCTCGCGCAACGGCGACAACCGCGTCGTCGTCGAGCCCGGGACGCCCCCCCAGGGCCTTGAGTCGCTTGCCGCAGAGGAGATCAAGAAGATGGACCGCAACGGCAACAGCGTCATCGACAAGGGCGAATACAAGGCCGCGCTTGAGAAGCTGCCGAAGAAATAGCACAGGCTTTTAAATTCCCCACACTTCCCAGGGACTTATGGCTAGAGCTCCTCCCCTGTCCCTCGACGAGGCTCTCCAGCAGGGATCGCTTGGCAAATGGGAGTTCTATTCTGCCGTCACCGGCAGCGACTGGTGGGGGGCCGACTTGGGGATGGGGCAGGTCCACCCCTTCAAGATAACGCCAGACAATCTTGGCAAAATCCACAAAGCCGCGTGGCGGCTGCGGAAGAACTACGGTCCGAGCCACCCCATCCCCGGTGTTGCGGCCTACTATGCAGGGGACTTCAAGGCGATCGACGCAGCCTACCGCGAACGCAACTGCAAAAAGATGCAGGAGGCCGTCTGGGACCTCTTGACCTCAATCGTCTGCGAATAAGGCTGGTTCTCCAGAATCTCTCCGAGCAGATAATCGCGGGTCGCGCCCGTGACCATGACTCGCCGGAATTCTCCTAGGGGCGCATCTCCTCTTACGACGACCGGCTTGTAGCTGTCGTTTCTTCCCATCGTCGTGCCGGGCTTTCCCGGCTCGTCGAAAAGGACTGTGCAGGTGCGGCCGACCCACTTTGAGTTTGAATGGGTGTTAAACAGCTTTGTCAGGCGCTGCGTGCGGGCCTTGAGGACCTGCGAGGGCAGGGGCTTGAGCAACGCCGCCCTGGTGCCAGTCCGCGGGTAGAACTTGTTTATGTTGAGGACGTCGAAGTCAATCTCTTGGCAGAGGGCCAGGGTCTCCTCAAAGTCGGCCTCGGACTCGGTCGGGTACCCGCAGATGACGTCTGAGGCGAGCGTCAGGTCAGGGACGGCGGCCCGAAGGGCATTCACGGCAAGGCGGACCTCCTCTTTTGTGTAGAGCCGGTTCATATCCTTGAGCACCTTGTTTGAGCCGGACTGGACGGGGAGATGGAGGAACTTGAACATGCGCGGGTGTTTGAGGGCTCGGCAGAGGCCGTCGAGGAACTTGAGCGCGAAGTCGGGGTTGCACATGCCAAGCCGTATGCGGTACTCGTGGGGCGAAGTCATGTCGCACAGGCGCTCCAGGAGCTCGACGATGTCCGTCTTCATGTCCAATCCGAAGGCGCCCGTGTCCTGGCTCGTGAGCCAGACCTCCTTGACGCCCTCGTCGAGCGCCGACTGGAACTGGCGCACAATGGCGTCCGTGTCGTAGGACATGAGCGTCCCGCGGGCCAGCTTCGTCTTGCAGAAGGCGCAGGCGCCCAGGCAGCCCTCATTGATCGGGATGATCTCGATGTGCTCGTTTTTGCGCACCTTCGGAAGATTGAGGCGCGGATTGCGCTGGCGTGCCAGGTACTGGACGGTGTGGCCCTCAAGCGTCTGCTCGACCGCGTCCACGATCTTGGTAAGCTGGCGCACGCCCACCAGCGAATAGCCGGCCAACTCCGGTCGGGCCGGCTCGGCCTGCGCGATGCAGCCGGCGACGATGACGGGCTTGCCGGCCGCCTTGATGTCCTGGAGCGCCTTTTTCTCGGCGGGGTCCTTGACGGCGCAGGTGTTGACGATGACGCAGTCGGCATTTTCTGGAGAATCAACGAGCTCGAACTCCTCCTGTGCGAGCAGACCCTTCATGACTTCTGTGTCAGACTGGTTCTGCGTGCAGCCGTAGGTTTTGATGAAGACGGCGGGCATGGTTTGCGTGCTTTCATCAGGTATAAGAATTTTTTCCTCCGCTTCA
>CAYUKJ010000016.1:0-8805 GCA_964445245.1 uncultured Methanosarcinales archaeon
GCGCCCAACGGCCATAGGCCGTTGTGGCCCCAGAAACCCGGGGTTTCTGAGGTGCGGAGCACTATGGGTGCTCGCATCCCAGCGCCTAAGGCGCTGTGGAGCTCAGGAGCCCCAGAGGCTCCTGTTGGGCGCCGGCACAAGACTTTTTCAACTAACCCGCCGGAGAGGATAAAATTTTAAAGGCTTCGGAGATGCCTCCCTGCATGGATTGGGTGCTGACGGCCGTCGTCATGGGCATGTCGCTATTGCTGGCCATGATTCTGGGGACGCTCCTGAAAGGCCACATGGGCCTGCGCGAACTCCTCGCCGTCTTCCTCGTGGGGGCAGTGCTGGGCTTTGTGCGCGATGAGGGCGTCAGCATTTTCGGGCATTCGGACGTCTTCATCGGGGCCTTTGCGGCCTTGGCGGCGGGCGTCGCGGCCTTTGAAGTGGCGCGCCGGATCAGGTTCAGCCACTGGCTTGATAGGGGCGCTCTCCGGCCCGCGTTGGTGTCGGTCGCGCTCCACGCCCTTGTTGTCGGCGTTTTGGCCCGGCTCCTGTTTTTTCAGGAGCAGGGAGGCTGGTGGGAGCCCGCCCTCGTGTTCGCGCTCCTCGTGGCGGGGCCTGACCTCTTCTCGGTAGAAGCCGCGCCGCTGCGGCCCCGGAGCCTCGTCGCGGCCCTCTCCAGGGAGGGGACGCTCTCCATGTTGGTGGGGCTGCTCTCCGCTCAGGCGCTTCTGTTCTCGCTGGACCCCGCGAAGCCTTCTCTTGTGGTGAGCAGCGTTGTTGGCCTGGGCATCGGGCTCGTCCTTGGCCTTGCCCTGGCGAAGTGGTTTCGGGCGGCCTTCTCCCCCAAGCTCGGGATGCTGGCATTGTTCGGCCTCCTCCTACTCAGCCTTCTCGTGAGCCAAGTCCTTGGGGCGCTGCCGGCGGCGGCGGCCGCGGCATTCGGCCTTGTCATCGGCCATATCCGCCTCAAGTCCAAGGAGCTCCTCGAGCGCCTGAGCGCCGCCTTCTACCACGCCTTGGCGATTCTGGTCATCATCCTGGCCGCAACGCTAGCCCAATGGCCGGCCTCGCCGGCCTTCTACCTCAAGGCCGCCGCCCTCTACGCCATCCACATGCTGATCAGGTTCCTGGCCCTTGCGGCAGGCTGGTGGCACCACGAGCCCGCCCACCTCTGGCGCATGGCCCTCATCGCCCCCATCGGCGTGCCTCACTTGGCGCTAGCGCTCACGACGCTCTTGGTGCCGGACCCGCGACTCCTGTCCTTCCTGCCCCTTATGCTTGTTTTCTTCGTCCTGAGCCTGGCTTCGACAGCCATCGGCAAGCGCCATATGCACGCGTTGCCGGAGAAGGAATAGATCAATGGGCAGGGCAGGGTGAGAAGCAAGTTTCTCTTCTCACCCGAAGGGTTGTGCGCGGGTTCTGCAGCAGTGGCCACGGCGGCTCGGCGGGGGACTTGCCCTCCACAAGAGCCTGCAAGGCTCTTGGGATCCACAACGCCCGAGGCGTTGGGAGCCAGAAATCTTCGATTTCTGAGCTCCCAGAAATCCTCGGGATTTCTGTGGACATCCGGGGTCCCGCAGAAACGCCTTGGGCGTTTCTGGGAACGAGGGAACCTCTTGTTCCCGGTTCCCAGGAACTTCGTTCCTGAGGCCCTGAGCACGCCGGAAGCGTGCTCGGGCGCCAGCACGAAGTGCTGAGCGAGCCAGAAATCCAGAGGATTTCTGAGCTGCCGAGCCGCCCGTGGCAACTTGCCCGCAGGCCTGTATTTTATGAGATTTCAAAATTCAGAATGCGTAACTCTCAGCCCAGATAGCTCATGTTCTTCTTCTCGATCTCGTCGCTGGTCTTGGAGGTCTGCTTGATGATCGTCTTCAGCTTTTCCTCGAACTCGGCGGCCTGCCTGAGGAGAGGCTTGGGGTCGACCTTGAGGCCGAGGTACTTGTCGAGGATCTCGATGACCTTGGCGGCGGCCTTCGAGTCGGGCAGGTTGCTGTGCGTGTCGGCGAAGACGCAGGCCACGTTCTTGTAGCGGAGCATGATGGCGGCCGAGACGCCCATGATGATGCTCTCCTGGACCGGCTCCAATCCCAGCTTGACCAGCGCCGGGTCGCCGTAGGAGTAGAGCTTCGTGTCTCCATCCTCTGTGAGGCTGCCGACGCCCTCGATGCTGATGATCTTTTTGGCCCCGCATTTCTCGGCGAAGTCGATGATGGCGTCGGCGATCGCCCACTCGTAGCCGCGCGTGTTCAGGATCGTGTGGAGGATGATGAGGTTGGAGGCGTGGTCGTGGAAGACCGCCATCGGCCGCACGAGCCGGCCGCGGTGGATGGCGACTGTCGCAGGGAGCTCGTCGTATTGGAACTCGCCGATCATGTCGGCCTTCAAGTGCTCGATGAGGAACTCGGTGACGATGGTGCCGATGAGGCCAAAGCCGGGGAAGCCCTCTATGATGAGGGGGTTCTTGGGCATCCGCTTGATCTGGATTTTCATGCTATGTCGCCGTTTTCCGTCCACCATTCCCGGCATTTATAAACGTTGTGGTGATTCCCTGAGAGCTCCCGAGTGGAGGGCGCAAGACGTAAAAAGAGGGCGCGGCGTCCTCAGGGGGCATGGTCAGGGTCTTTTTCGACACCAACATCCTCCTGGAGCCGGGCAAGTCCAAGCTCGATGTCTGGGCAGAGCTCGCCCGCGTCCTGCCTGAGCCTTATGAGGCCGTCGTCCTCCCCGAAGTCCGTGCCGAGCTTGAATCCCTGGCGCGCGAGCAGGGCCGCCGGGGCCGGGCCGCGAAGCTGGCCCTGGGCCTTCTCCGACAACAAAGTATAAAAACCCCCCTGGGTTCTCGTCATATGCGCGGCGATGCCGCGATTTTGGAGGCTGCCAGGGCTGGCGACTTTGTCGCCACGTTGGATAAAGACCTGAAACGGCGCCTCAAGGCGAAGGGCGTGCGGATCATTTCCGTCAAGCAAAAGACCCGCCTTGCCCTGGAGGACTAAGATGTTTTATCGCGTCAAAGTCAAGGACCACATCCGCGTCCCCCCCGACAAGTTCGGGGAGGCCATCGAGACCGCCATCATAGCCGAAGTCAAGAAGAAGTTCTCGGGCTACATCTCCAAGGACCTGGGGCTGGTCATCGATGTCGTCGGCGTCGAGGAGGTCGGTGACGGCGTCATCATCCCAGGCGATGGGGCCTCCTACTACGAGGCCGTCTTCTCCCTCCTCGTGTACGAGCCCGAGATGCAGGAGGTCGTCCACGCCGTCGTCAAGGACATCGCGGACTTCGGTGCGTTCCTGTCGCTGGGCCCCATCGAGGGCATGGTCCACATCTCCCAGACGATGAACGACTTCGTCAGCTTCACCAAGGACAAGGCTCTCCAGGGCAAGGACTCCAAGCGCACCCTCCACGTCAACGACCGGTGCTTCGCCCGGTTGATAGCGATCTCGTACAAGGACCTCGCCAACCCCAAGATCGGCCTGACGATGCGCCAGCAGGGCCTGGGCAAGGAGGAGTGGATCGAGGACGACCTGGCGAAAAAGCCGGCCTAGAGAACGATCCCGCCTAGCCCGCCGGAAAGCGGCCGACTTCCCGCCAGGCGTCTGCCTTCTTGGACACATACGTCTCTGCAAAGTCCAGCGTCCGGCCCGCGAAGAGATCCTCGTGGAAGACGGCGGGATCCTTCAGGACCGCGGAGTCGACTTTGCCGACCGTGATGTGGGGATTGTAGTACTCGGCGGCGTAAGGCGAGCCGAAGCGCTCAAAGACGCGCCGCCGCGACGGGGGGCCAGCGTAGGGGACGATCTCCGCCCAGTTCAGCAGGTCGGCCAGGGCAGTGATGACTGCCTCGTGGAGGCGTTGGAGCGGGAGTGTGGGCTTGAGGCGGACGACGAGGCAGTCGTCGTCGAAGAGGGCGAGCTGGCCGGTGGCGGCCGAGAAGGGGGAGAACCGGAGGGCGGCAAGCGAGTCGAGGATCCGGGCCTCGTGCTCGGGCCTGAAGTAGGCGCTCATGAGGGTGCAGTGGAGACCAGGCCCGGGGGTATTCTTGAGAAAACCTCCGAGCCTGCGCTGGAACCCTTCGATGTCCCGCCGGAAGTCCGCCGGGGGACGCAGGTGGACGAGGTATTTCATGGGAGACGGAGTCCGCCCGCCGATAAGTATGTTTCGGAGGGGAGGGGCTGTAAGGAGGGCAAACGGCGCGCAAAGTATAAAAACCAGGACTGCGGTGGAAGGGCCGGTGATGCCCAATCCTGCGCGCGAGTGACTGGATGACGCGGCCCGTGGCGACGATCGCCGAGACCGCCGCGGTCTACGATGCCGCCAAGCTGCTAGCGGAGAAGAACATCGGGGGCCTCGTCATCATGGAGGACGAGAAGCCCCGTGCAATCGTGACCGAGCGCGACTTCGTCCTCAAAGTCCTTGCCAAGGGGCTCGACTACAAGGACGTCAAGATCAAGGACATCATGACGGCCAGCCTCGTCTGCGTCGAGATGGACACTCCCCTGCTCGACATCAGCCGCTCCATGAGCAAGGGCCGCTTCCGCCACATCGTCGTCCTCCGCAACGGCCGCGTCATGGGGATCATCACGGCCACCGACCTTGTCCACATCTTCGCCTCTTAACTCACAGGCAGGCTGTCCTCTTGCCACCAAAGCTTTATAAACCCGGGCGGATGCCTGCACAGCATGAAGAAAAAAGTCTGCCGCACCTGCAAGCTCTTCGTCGACGAGGACTTCTGCCCGATCTGCAAGCGGGACTCTTTCACGACGAGCTGGGAGGGCCACATCCACTTCCTCGACGTCGAAAAAAGCAGCATCGCCCACGAGATCAACATCGCGCGAAACGGCGAATATGCGATTAAAGTGCGCTAGCCCGCATTCTCCCACAACCTTTAAAAACCTCTCCCTGTTCCTTTGGCCCATGGACTTTGAGCTCAAAACCGATGAGGAGGTCCTCCTCAAGCGCCTCTCTTTCCGCGGCACCGTCAGCTACAGCGGCAAGACGCCGACCCGCCAGGAGGTGAGGGCTGCCCTGGCCCACCACCTCAAGGGCAAGCCTGAGCAGGTGATTGTGCGCGCCATTAAGCCAGTCTTTGGGCGCCAGCGGGCAGCAATTGTGGGCTCCCTCTACCACGACCGCGCCCTCCTCGACCGCGTCGAGCCCCGCTACCTCCGCAAGCTCCACGGCCTTGTCGAAGAAAAGCCGGAGTCCAAGGCAGAAGCGAAGCCGGAGTCCAAGGCCGACGCCAAGCCCGCGGCCGAGGCCAAGTAAGATGGCCGAAAAAAAAGGCGTAGCGAAAAAGACCGTCGGGCCGCTCGCCAGCCGCCTCTACGAGCAGCGGGGCAACGGCCTCAAGGCCAAGAACCCCTCCTGCCCAAAGTGCGGGCCCGGCACCTTCATGGCAGCCCACGCCGACCGCAAGCTGTGCGGGAAGTGCGGCTACATGGAGAAGACGAAGTAGTTCGTCGAAATCTTTATCTGTGTCACAGGGTTCCCGTCAAGATGGATGTCCTCCTTGGGAAATACCGGCACTACAAGGGGCACGAATACCAGGTCCTCGGCGTGGCCAAGCACAGCGAGACCCTCGAAGAGCTCGTCGTTTACCAGGCCCTGTATTGGGATCGGCGTCTTTGGGTGCGGCCCAAAGCCATGTTCCTTGAGAAGGTTGCGGTCGGCGGACAACTGGTCCCCCGATTTCAATATCTCGGACCTTCCATCGCTAAGCGGGGGTTAGAGGCGACAGAAGGATAAGGCTGGGAGGGCGCTATAGCCGCGCCCTCAGTTTTTTTAATGCCTCTCTATTGGACTCCCACTTGAGCAGCCGCAAGGCCTCCTCGAACGGTGCCCAGCGGAACTCGTCGTGCTCGGGGTAGACGTTGCCGTGGAGCGTCACGGCCTGGCCTGGCTCTACCTCAAAGCCGAAAACATGCTCATGCAGCCGCGTGACGGCGCCCATTTTGAAGTTGCGGCTGTCGAAGTCGAACTCATGGACATTCTCGATGACGCGGCAAATATCTTCTTTCTTGATGCCGGCCTCCTCCTCAAGCTCGCGGAAGCAGGCGGCCGACAGGCCCTCGTCTGTGTCCTCGACGCCGCCGGTGACGGGCTGCCAGAAGCCCCCGCGCTCGGCGGTCCGCTTGAGGAGAAGGAATTCGCACCCTTTCGCAGTGTTCCGGAACACGATGCATTGGACCTGGATGGGGAGGCGCATCTCCAGGTATGCGCGCAGAGCCCATTCAAATAGATTGCCATCTAATGATGAAAAATTGCCTTCGCGTCATCGCGTTGGGGGGGGGGAGAAACGCGAAGGCAAGAATGGGAACGCACCAAAGCGTGTGTGCGAACGTAATCTGCCGGGGAAAAAAAAGAAAAAAGGCCTTCACAATCGCGTCGTTGGGGGTGATGTAAATGTGAAGGCCCAGAAGGAATCCACGAAGGACTGTGATTCGGCCCCAGGGCTGGGCGCCCCGGCGCGGTATGCGGTCTAGGATCCTTCTTCCCTGGTGTGCCTGACTGCCATCGTCGCGGTGGCAGTCGCGCGTCCTTAACGGACGATCTCGATGCCTAATTCCTCGGACATTTGTTGCCGCGCAGCGGCCCGCTCTGCGGCTGTCTGCCGCCCCAAGATCCATGGGGACTTGACTCCGGTAATGATCGTCATCACTGTCAATCGTCCTTTCATGTCGTCGCTGACTCGGGCCCCCCAGATGACATTGGCGTCGTCGTCCATGCTTCCGGTCACCAGTTCGCCGACCCGGTTGATCTCATCCAATGTCATGTCCGGCCCGCCCACTATGTGGATGATGGCGCCGGTGGCGCCCTCATAGCTGATGTCCAATAGCGGGTTGGCCAGGGCCCCTTTGACTGCCTCCTCGACCCGGCTGTGGGTGTCGGAGGCCCCCACGCCGATGGCGGCCACGCCGCCGTCGGTCATCACGGCCTTGACGTCGGCGAAGTCAAGGTTCACTAGGCTGGGCACTGCGATGGTCTCAACGATGCCCTTGATCATCGTGGCCACCAGCTCGTTGGCGACGGCGAACGCCTGCTGCACAGGCAGGTTGCCGGCTATCTGGACGAGCCGGTTGTTGTCGATGACTATGACGGTGTCGGTCGCGGACCGGAGTTGCGCAAGGCCGTGCTCGGCCTTGTCGATGCGGGAGCGCTCGATCTTGAAGGGCATGGTCACGGTCCCGATGACGATGGCGCCGGTCTCCTTGGCGATCGAGGCGACGACGGGCGCAGCGCCCGTGCCGGTCCCGCCGCCCATCCCGGCGCAGACGAAGATCATGTCGGACGCGCGAAGGCAGTCCTTGATGGTGGCCAGCGACTCCCGGGCGGCCTCGGCGCCGCGCTCGGGGAAGCCCCCGCAGCCCAGACCCCGGGTCACGTCCTTGCCGAGCAGGAATTTCTTGTCGGCCTCCACGACCTGGAGATGCTGGTAGTCGGTGTTGCAGGCGAGGATCTCGGCCCCGGTGACGCCCTTCTTGAAGAGCCAGTTGACCATGTTGCAGCCGGCGCCGCCCACGCCGATGACTTTGATGTTGGCATGTCCCACGAGTGTGAAATCGGTGTCTGTTGGTGCAGTGTCCATGTCCCAGTTACCCCCTCAGTGTGGTCATTTGTCGTCCCATTACCCCTGTGTATGCGATGGAACATGTATGTTTCAGGTACACAAACTTTTTATACCTCTAGTCCCATCTCTCCTTTTAGAAGCAACTTTCGCCTTGGTTCAATCGGCATCGCGCCAACGATGGCGATTGAAACTCACATTTTATCTGGGTTTCGCCAAAAACCCTTTATTGATATACACAATCCCACCCTGATATTTAAAGTTTTTTATATTAAGACCTATATGTTCTTGTGTAAGACGTCGTAGCATCTATGTTCTTCTCCCGTCATTTATCGACGGGAAAATAATTCTTTGAATAATAATCTTTATTCTATAGTGGTTACAATGATGCGACGAGAGGACAGGCCGTCGAGAGGAAAACAATTCAATACAGGATTCCGCTCATTTAGCCGGAATAACTGCATTACGCGGATTTCACGTTGCGCCCGCGCTGCTTCAAGTAGGCATCTTTGACTTCGTCGAGGGTCGAGATGTCGTTGACGCCCCGATCGTCCCGCACTTGGATGACGCGGGGGAAGCGGAGGGCAAAGCCGCTCCCGTACGTCGGGCTCATTTGGATCTCCTCGAAAGCGACTTCGAGGACGAGCGTCGGGCGGACGGTGACCTCGCGGCCTTTCTCGGTGAGGATTTCGGGCTTTAGGAGCTCGGTTAGGGCGGCAAACGTGATCCCCCCGCCTTCAAGCTCCTTGACGCCGGTCCCGACGCGGCCGATTGCGGCAAGCCCGTTCTCGGTTTGGCAGGCCAGAGTGAAGGATGTGAGCCAGCCGCCGCGCTTGCCCTCGCCCCACTCGGCGCCGATGATGACGAGGTCGAGGGTGTCTAGGACGGGCTTGATCTTGACCCAGTGGCCGACGCGGCTGCCGGGCTGGTAGGGATGCGTCAGGTTCTTCATGATGATGCCCTCGTTGCCAGCAGCTAAACTTTCATTGTAGAAGCCCTCGGCCACCTTGAGGTCATTGGTGAGGAGCGTCGTGGCGAGCGTGATTCTGTGGGGAATAGGCTTGACGACACGGCCCAGGAGGGCGAAGCGCTCCTTATAGGTCTCGGCTAGGAGGGTCTTGCCGTTGTAGTGGAGTACGTCGAAGAGGATGAGCTCGACGGGGAGCTTCTGGGCCAACTCGGGGATGTCGTATTTTCTGCGGATGCGCTGGCTGATGTGCTGGAAGGGCTGGTACTTGAAGGTCTTGGGGTCGTA
>CAYUKJ010000016.1:8815-11062 GCA_964445245.1 uncultured Methanosarcinales archaeon
CCCACCGCCTCTCCGTCGAGGATGAAGTTCGCGCCGGTGACCGCCTTCTTGATGCAGGCGACGACCTCGGGGAACTGCGAAGTGACTTCCTCCAGGCGCCGCGTAAACAGCTTTATAGTGGGGCCTTCCTTGTGGACCTGCATCCGGAACCCGTCATACTTGTATTGGAGGTAGGCGGGCGTCCTGACGCTCGCAAAGCCGCTTTCAAGGTCGGCCTGCTTTTGGGCGAGCATGACCTGGACGGGGGTCCCGACTTTGAGGGGGATGGCGCCGAGGGCTTTGAGGCCGGCGCGGGCGGCGCGCGCGACGACGGCGTAGTCGTTCGAGCGCTGATATCCCTCTTCGACGGCCTTGACCGCCTTGCTGTATACCTCCCGGTCCTCCGGGTTGATCGCGGCAGTCTTGCCGTCGTAGTTCGGGTCCGTGAGGTAGGCCCAGGCGATCGCGTCACGGAGCGTCCCTGACGCGACGCCGACGCGGAGCTCCTCAAGCAAGGTCCGGATCAGGTAGCGGGCCTCTAAGGGGCGGGCGGAGCCGAGGAGCTCGGCGATGAGCTTGGTCTTGCGGTCGACGCTGCCGGGGCCCTCGATCTTGGCGAGGCGCTGGAGGTTCGCGATGACTTTTATGGTCGTGAGCTCCTCGCGCGCCAGCGTGCTCTGGCTTTTCTTCTTGACGAGCTGCTCGGCGACCAGGCCCAGATCGCCGGTTTTTTTCCAGGCATCCTCGATCCTGGCGGCCGGCGTCCCCGTCGCGACATTGAGGGCCTTCACGACGAGCTTGGAGGCGACGCCGATCTTGCTCGCGTCCCAAATGGGGAAGGCGCGGCCCTGGAGAAGGAGGATGAGGCTGTCAAGGTCCTCTTCCCGGCATTTCTTGAGCAGATTCGAGATGTGCCAGGTCTTCTCGAGGCGCTTGCTCGTCTTCTCCATCGCCTCATAGGCGGCGACCAGATCGCTGTATTTCATGGAGAAGCCATTCGCGAGGGATTATTTAAAAATGCCGGTCTTTGTTGGCGAATAGGGAGGATAGAAAATAGGCTTGGGGTCGGCTTTTTATGCATTACATTGAAAGAATCCGCAATACACCCAGCCCCTGTACCTTGGTTAGGCCAAAAGGCATAATAATTTGGTGATGATTCTGGGTGGATGCTCCAATCAGCAGTGATTGAAGATTTAGAAAGAGTCATTCGACAAATTGAAGTCACGACAGGGAAGGCAACCCAGCTCGTCGCGGTGGTGGGCGATCAGCGGTATGTCCTCGGGTCCTTGGTCCGGCGTGCGGGCCCGTATCGGCTCGTCATGAATGACACCTACCAAGATGTTCATCAAGGTGAGGTGAAGAATCCCTTCGTCCACCTCACCGGGGACTTCCTGTCCTTTGTGGAATTGGGAGCGGCGGTAGAGTCCTCAGGCAGGCTCAAATTGGTAGGAAGCCTCGAACTAGGCTATTCTGTGTGCCTGCCGTCGGTGAATATCGGAAGGGCCGGCGGCCAGCAATACGTCCGTGCAGGAAAAATCATCTATCCCCTCCTGAAACCGGATGAAAGGCCCGGTGTGATGGTAGGCTCGAATGTCCCTCAGGTCATCGCGTAGGGCAGCTAGATTCTTGTGGGCAAACGGTGCTAGCCGTCCTCGGTATGCGTGAACCCTGACGACGAGACTTCGAAGGACAGATTGTGGGCCTTGAGGAGGGCCTCGATGGCCTCGCTGATCTCGGAAATGTCGTTGAGCGCCATGTCGCCGTAGAAGAGGCGGATCGTGTTGCCCTCCGGCCACTGGTCCTTTTCGACTTCGATGCCCTGCCAGTCCTCGTATTTCTTCTTAAACTTGGCTTCAAGATCCTGGAGCGCCTTGAGGAGCGCGTCGGGGAGCTCCGGAAGGTTGTAGTACTCGTCGAAGCCGCTCATGCGGCGGATACGCCCGTTCTCCTTATTAAACGTTACGACGGGCTCGCCTGCGCAGCAGTTTGTGTCCTCGTGGGTTCCGCGCATCCGCTTTAAAAACCGGCGGGGATTTATAAGACTATGCTCTCCCCTTATAATCGGCACATATTTCCGAAGAGGAGGGCGGAATGTTTCATCCCAAAACGGCGTTGAGAGAAATGTTTTTAAAAATTCAATAATACCCGGGGTACACCGTGGTAGACGAGAATCCTGATCCAAGACACCTTTCTTCGGCCCCGATCCCGCAAGAGGCAGAAATCATCCCCCTCCCCGGTCCGCTCGAATCGCGCGTTGAGCAAACGGCT
>CAYUKJ010000017.1:0-10931 GCA_964445245.1 uncultured Methanosarcinales archaeon
CCGCTCTACCATTACTGCGCCAAGAACGGGCTGCCCGTCATCGTGCACACCGGCGACACCCTTGAATTGCCCGGCGAGCCGCCCTCGCTGGTCAAGTATGCGCACCCCCTCGCCCTCGACGAGGTCGCAGCCCGCCACCCCAACCTCCGCATTGTCCTCGCGCACCTGGGCAACCCGTGGACGATGGACGCCGCCGAGGTCATCTACAAGAACAGAAACGCCTACGGCGACGTCTCAGGCTTCCTCTTCGACATGAAGGATTCCCGGCTGACGCACCTCTGCGCCCGGCAGATCAACGACGTCGTCGCCTACTGCGGCGCCTCCAAGCTCCTCTTCGGGACCGACTGGCCGCTCGTCGACATCGCCCTCTACCTCCGGTTCATCCGGCGCTTCGTCAAGCTGCGGGCCAGCGAGCGCAACGCGTTCTTTTCCGGGAACGCCAGGCGCCTGTACGGCTTTTAGCCGGACCATCATCGCGGCCAGCCCGCCCTAAATCTTTATAAAGCGCCGCCGGATTTCGAGAGCCATGGACGCCCCGGACTTTATGGCCATCGCGCGCAAGTGGCAGGCCGCCTGGGCCGACGCGGGCCTCTTCGAGTCCAAGCAGGACACGGCGAAGCCTAAGTTCTACTGCCTCGAGATGCTGCCGTACCCGACCGGCTATATGCACATGGGGCATGTGCGCAACTACAGCCTCGGAGACCTGCAGGCGCGCTATCGCCGCATGCAGGGCTACCGGGTCCTGTACCCGATGGGCTACGACGCCTTCGGCCTGCCGGCCGAGAACGCCGCAATCAAGAAGGGCGTCGATCCCGAGGCCTGGACCTACGAGAACATCAGCGGCATCAAGGCGCACCTGCAGCTCATGGGCTACAGCTACGACTGGGAGCGCGAATTTGCGACCTGCACGCCTGAGTACTACCGATGGAACCAGTGGTTCTTCCTGCAGTTCCTCAAGCGCGGCCTCGCGTACCGCAAGAAAGGCTTTGTGAACTGGTGCCCCAGCTGCCAGACGGTCCTGGCCAACGAGCAGGTCGAGGGGGGTCGCTGCTACATCTGCGAGGCCGTCGTGACCCACAAGGAGCTGGAGCAATGGTACTTCCGCATCACCCGGTACGCCGACGAGCTCCTTGCCGGCCTGGACGCGCTGCCCCACTGGCCCGAGCGCGTCAAGACGATGCAGCGCAACTGGATCGGCAAAAGCCACGGCGTCGAGATTCGCTTCCCGGTCAAGGGCAGGTCCGACGCGGTGTCCACGTTCACGACGCGGCCCGACACTCTCTTTGGCGTCACATACCTCGTCCTCGCCCCCGAGCACCCTCTTGTCCAGGAGCTTGTGCGCGGCACCCCCCGCGAGGCCGAGGTCCTGCGCTTTGTCGAGGAGGTCAAGGGCGAGTCCTACATCGAGCGCACTGCGGAGGGGACTCCCAAGCACGGCCTTTCTCTGGGCGTCGACGTCATGAATCCCGCCACCGGCGAGGCCGTCCCGCTGTGGACTGCCGACTACGCCCTCGTCGAGTACGGGACCGGAGCCGTCATGGGCGTCCCGGCGCACGACCAGCGCGACTTCGAGTTCGCCAGAAAATACGCCCTGCCGGTCAAGGTCGTCATCCGGCCCCGCGACCAGCCCCTTGAGGCCGCCACGATGGCGCAGGCCTTCGTAGACGAGGGAGTCCTCACGAACTCCGGCCCCTTCGACGGTGTGCCGTCCGGGGAGGCCATCGCCAAGATCACCGACTTGATAGAGGCGCGGGGCGCCGGACAGCGCACCGTCAACTACAAGCTCAAGGACTGGCTCATCTCAAGGCAGCGCTACTGGGGCACGCCGATTCCCGTCATCTACTGCGGACGGTGCGGGACCGTCCCGGTCCCCGAGGCCCAGCTCCCCGTCCTCCTCCCCAAGGGCGCCCGCTTCACCGGCAAGCAGAACCCCCTGGAGACCGTCGAGGGCTTCGTGCGCACGACCTGCCCGGCCTGCAAGGGCCCGGCCCGGCGCGAGACGGACACGATGGACACCTTCGTCGACTCAAGCTGGTACTTCTTGCGCTACTGCTCGCCCCGCCACCGCGACGGCCCCTTCGACCCCCAAGAGGTGGCCTCCTGGAACCCCGTCGACCAGTACATCGGGGGCATCGAGCACGCCGTCCTCCACCTCCTCTATGCCCGCTTCTTCACGAAGGTCCTGCGCGACCTGGGCCTCGTCGCGTTCGACGAGCCCTTCACGCGCCTCTTCACGCTCGGGATGGTGACGCTTGGCGGCACGAAGATGTCTAAGTCCAAGGGCAATGTCGTGGACCCGGTCCCCCTCGCCGAAAAGTTCGGGCCGGACGCGGTGCGCAGCTTCATACTCTTTGCGGCCCTGCCTGAAAAGGAGCTGGAGTGGTCGGACACAGGCATGCACGGCCTGTACCGCTTCCTGCTCAAGGCGCTAGGCCTCGCCGACTTCCCGGCATTCGCCAAGCATCCAGGCCCGCTGACCGACGTGGTGCGCTCGCGCCGGCACCGCGCAATCCTGGCTGTCACCCGCGAGGTCGAGGCGTGGCGCTATTCTCTTGCGCTGCGCGAACTCATGGACTACGTCAACCTGCTGGCCCGCTACCAGCAGAGCGGCCAGGCGGTCAAAGAGGTTTACCGAGAGGCCGTCTCGGCAGCCGCCCTCCTCCTGGTGCCCTTTGCCCCCCATGTGGCCGAGGAGCTCTGGCAGCGCCTGGGCCACACGACCTTTGCCAATGCGATGGCCTGGCCCGTCGGGGACCCGGCGCAGGTCGACCCGGCCGTGGAGGCTCTCGACGAGCTGACGCTGGCGGTGCGCGCCGACCTCCTCACTGTACTCGAGCTTGCCAGACTCCGGGCACCCAAAAGCGTCACCATCCTGGTGGCCGAGCCTTGGAAATACGAGGCGGTCGCGCAAGTCAAGGAGCGCTTGGAGAAGACGCGCAATGCCGGCGAGATTCTGTCCGCCCTCATGCAGACGGGCCTGCGCCACCACGGCCAGGAGCTGAGCAGGCTCGTCCCCAAGCTCGTCGCCGACCCCGCCAAGCTGCCCCGCGTGGCAGTGCCGCGCGAGGCCGAGCTGGAGGCGCTTGCCGGCTTCGCAAAGCCGCTTGGCGCAGAGTTCAAGTGCGCCGTCTACGCCGCCAAGGCCGAGGACTCGACGCACCCAAAAGCGCGCGCCGCCCTCCCGGGCAAGCCGGCGATTGTGGTGGAGTAAGGAGGGTTTCCTCTCGGAATTTTCTCATCCCTCGCTGGCCCAGTTGAAATCATGGTCCGCCACCCTTAAGGGTGAGCGATATCGCCCACTTGGGTGCATGCCGAGGGGGACTTGCCCCCTGCGGGGATACGGCATCCTCGCTTTCTCCAGACCCTCGCGAGCAGGGTGGCGGACGCCGCCAGGCGAATGATTTCAACGGGGTCTCCCTCGCCATAATGTTTAAAAAGCAGCGGGGGTCTTGCTCCGGATGCGCGGAGGGTTTTGGTCCTGGGCGCTCCTGGGTTTGGCGCTCCTGGAAGTTCCGTCAGGGACTGCCCTGGCCGGCACCCATCCTTCCGTCTTCTTTACTGCGGCTGAGCTGCCTGCCCTGCGCGCCAAAGTCACGGACGGCCTGGGCCCGGACGATGCCGCGTTTGCGACCGTCGTCTCCAATGCAGATTCCTATGTATGGATGGATGATCAGGGCCTCATCTCTGCCGGCATCGTCAACTCGCAGGGGCAGCAGGCCCTCAACGCCCTGATTGTCGCGTACTACCTCTCCGCCGCGCCGGACCAGGCCTGGCTGGACCGCTGCAAAAGCTTCGCGCAATACCTCATCAGCACATACGGGCCAAGCGCGGCCGACGCCCTCGGAAGCGGCGCCCGCCTCCACAACCTCGCGCTGGCCTTCGACCATTGCTACGGCTCGGCCACGCAAACGGAGATTGACGCGGTCGTGGCGGAGATGGAGCAGTATATCGGCGACCTGACGACGGTCGGGGGTTACACGGCCTTCCAGTATCCCCCCTTCAACAGCAACAAGGGCGCCGCGCTCGCCAGCGGCCTCGGCTTGGCCTGGATCGTCCTCCAAGGCTCCTCCTCGAACACCGCGCTACTCTCCGCCGCCAAGACGTGGTCGGACAGATATCTCAACCAGGTCCACACCCAGCTCCTTGACGCGGAAGGCAGCTACGCCGAAGGGCTCCTCTACGGGGGCTTCGTCTTCCAGTTCCTCGTCCCCTACTACGAGGCGCGGGAGCGCTATGACGGCACCCGCTTCGCCGACTTGCCCCAGGTCCGCAACGCCCAGAACTGGTTCGCGTACGAGCTATTCCCGTGGGGCGGCGGCTACTCGAACAACCTCAACGACGCCCAATACGCTGTCCGGCCGTTGCCCATCTTCAACACCTACTGGGAGTGGGCGATGGGCGAGTACCACAGCGGCCTGGCGCGCTGGCTCTTCGACCACATCGTGACCCCCTATGGTTCGCTGGGCGTTGTTGACAACGCCGCCGTCGCCATCTGGGCCGACAACATTGCCCCTGCCAACCCAGGCACGGTCCTGCCGGACTCGACGCTGTTTGCGGGCCGCGGCCTCTACTATTACCGGACAGGCTGGCCCGACAGCGCCTCCAGCCCCGACATCATGTTCGCCTTCTACTCCGGGCAGTTCAAGGGCGGCCACGCCCAGGAGGACCAGAACCAGTTCACGCTTGCGGGGTTTGGCACCAGGTTTATCGTGGATGCGGGCCTCACCGCGGGCGCCGGCCAGGCCAAGCACACCGAGGCCCACAACCTGATCCTGATTGACAACCGGGGCCAGCACAATGCCGGTAGCTCCTGCGGGACGGACGGCCGCATGGCCACCGCTCTCCAAAGTCAGGCGCAAGACCTCCTGCACGGCGACGCCAAGGCCGCCTACACGACCTACAGCCCCTACAACGCCCCCGACTTCCCCGTTCCCGGCACGGACTGGAGCTGGTGCTACGACGGCGGCAACCCGGTCCAGAACGCCGACCGCTACGTCCTCCTCAAGAAGCCCGAGGGCAGCCTGCCGTTCTACGCCGTCCTCTTCGACGACATAACCAAGGACGGCGCCGCGCACACCTACAAGCTGCTCCTGCACACCCTGGACGCGAATACCGTCGAGCTTGGCGGCAATCCAATCAGGGTGACGGCCGCAACAGGCTTTCTTGACCTGTACGTGGCCAACCCCGCCTGGGCAGACCTCGCCGTCGCGCAGGACTCCTATCCCACTGGGAACTCAGACTCGCCGACCAAGCGCATCCTCCTGACGCGCGCGGCCGTGAATCCCTATTATTTCTACGTCCTGTTGCCAAAAGGCGGGGGGACCCCGACGCCGGCCTACGCAAGCACCCAGCAAGCAGACGGCGCGCTGGCCACACTCACCTGGGCCAGCGCCACTGACAGAATCCTGGCCAGCTTCGATGGGGACACCACAATCTCAGGCATGCAGGTCGTGGGGAAGCTGGGCTTTGCGCGGACAGACGGCGCTCCTTCGCGGTATGCGTTGATTGAGGGGACGCGCCTCGTTGACGGCAGCCGCACACTCGTCGAGGCCTCGGCCTCCGCCTCAGTCAGCATGTCCGGAACCGCCCTAGTCGTTTCAGATCCTGCGCTCATCTACACCATGTACGGCCCGGCCGTCACCAGCGTCACGAGCAACGGCGCCAGCGTGCCCTTCCAGAAAGCCGGCGAATACGTCTACATCAACACGGCGCCCCCGGCGCCGACAGGGGATTGCGATCTCGACGGGGACGGCTACTACGCCGCAACCGCTGCCTGCGGCGGCACTGACTGCGCCGACTCAGCGCTCTCGACGGCCCGCACGGACGACAGCCTCTGCCATCCAAGCACGCTTGTGCAATATGATTCCACCCTGCACTGGGAAGTCGCCGACCACACCTGGGTCCAGGCCCAAGATACGTACCACCTCTTCTTCCAGAATGGGCCCCAGATCATCCACACGAGCACGCCGGACTACGCGGCCTGGACGCCGGAAGCATTCGTCTTCGGGGTGGACGCCGCCAGCAACTGGATGAACGTAGGCACCTGGGCCCCCCACATCATCCAAAAGGACGGCATATATTATATGTTCTATACGGGCACCGACGCCGGGGGAAATGTGGCCACGAACAAGCAGCGCATCGGTCTGGCGACCTCAACGGACCTGTTGACGTGGACGCGCACAGCCGCCAACAACTGCCCCGGCACGACGCCAAGCGGCTGCGTCTTTGAGTGCGTCTCGCCCTGGACCTCGTGGGGCACAAGTGGTGGCAACTGGGACAACCAGTGCCGGGACCCCATGATCTACTACGACGCGCCCAACAACCAGTATATCATGTATGCGACAGTCCGTCTCGCCTGGGATCTTGCCACGCGCTTTCCCCAGTACCCGGCCTGGATGAACGGCAAGGCATCCGTCCTCATTGCGACCTCGACGAACCTTGTCGACTGGACCCCGCAGGGGTTCGTCGAGACGGCCATCGAGGCCGAGGCGGAGAACCCCTTCCTCACCAAGTTCAACACCACCTACTACCTCTTCTACAAGAACTGGCGGTACAACGAGGCGGCCAACCAGAAATCCATGGTCCATTATGTCACTTCGTCCTCGCCCCTTGGGCCCTGGAGCGATTGGCGGGCCATTCCCATCATGGGCCTCAATGCCCCCGAAGTCACGTATCCACAGTCAGGCACATACCTCCTAACAATGGGCGTTTCCAATGGGAATGGTGGGTTGCCCACCTCAATTGGCAACCTCGTCTTTCACCGCATCCTCTGGCAGGAGAATGAGGGAATGGTGCTTGACCGCATCGTCCGCCCGACGTGCCTGATCGCGAGCGCCGCCGTCAACCCCGGCCAGCCGGAGGACTGCGGCAACTTCTTTGACGACGACTGCGACGGCGCCGTCGACTACACGGACTCGGGCTGTGTCGCGCCCGTCGTGGACACCGACCTCAACGACGACGGCCGCACCGACCTGCTGGATTTGCAAGCCCTCGCCTCGGACTTCCGCAAGCCTCCCGCGTCGCGCCTATTCGAGTCAGATGTGAACGGGGACGGATTCGTCAATATCCTGGATCTGGTGAGGGTTGCCAAGGATGTCCTGTTCACCTAGAGCGGTCCTGAGTGGCATCGCAGGTCCCGCATGACAGCGGAATGCCGCGGGATGTCAGTCACCCAATCGGCAGGAGGGTTGCGGCACTGTTTCTTGCCTGCTATCGCCTGCCTGGTTCTTCTTCCGGCCGCCTTTGGCGTTGATGTTGTCACAGTTTCCGGCGACGACATCCACATCGCAGGAACGGGATTCACCTCAGGAACCTTCACGAATGCCGTCTTTGACGGCGTATACCTACGCCTCCAGGACGCCGGCCAGGGCCAGTACCTTCTAGGCGGCACCTGGGAGTCCCCCATCTACGACCTGGGCCAGACCAGCCTGTGGGGTTGGTTCTCGTCGCAGCAGGACTGGAGCGGCTACCCCAATCTGCAGCCGAACAGCGGCTTTGAGGACGACGGCGACGGCAACCTGATCCCTGACGGGTGGACCATCAACCTTGCCGCGGCCGCACGGGACACCGCCAAGGCCCACAGCGGCGCCGCGTCCCTGCGCGTCGACGCCCCAGACTTTCCCAGCGGCGGCGCGTACCACCTGCGCGGGCCGCTTGTGCCCGCAGAAGACGGGCAGACCTACCATCTCCTAGCGCATTTGGCGGGTGATGTCAGCGAAGGCGCATTCGCCATGATGATCACTTATTACGACTCGGCTACAGGCGAAGCCGTGTCCGCAGGAATGCCTGGCGCGATAGGAGCCGAAGCCGCCACGGGCGGGTTGCAGCCATACGGCTATGTGCGGTTTGCAGGCGCCCACTTCTCCGAATGGTCCGTGCTGGACGAGACATTCACTGCAAACCTGCCGCCCGGTGCGGACTCGCTTGGCATAGATCTTGCCATCACTGGGCATGGCCCACTCTGGGTCGATGACCTCCGCTTGTTCAGCGACTCGCCCACCGCCGTAGAAACACGCTCATCAACCGACGGCATCACGTGGTCGGATTGGACGGGCCTCTCAGAGCCGCCGCGCCCCTTCGCCGAAAACCCCGTCGCCATCGGGTCCCCGCAGGGCCGCTACCTCCAGTTCCGCGTGCACCTCTCCACCGCCGATTCCTCGTGGACACCCAGGATTTCCGAGCTATCCTTCACGTTCGCCCGCGCTTTTCCCTTCACCATCGACTTGGTCGATGCCCAGCGGAGGTTTTTCCTGCCGCCGAAGGACCCTGTCGGCGCGCATGGCCGGGTTGCCATCGGCGCGTCCGGCCGCTTACAGTTCGAGGACGGCACAGCGGCACGCTTTTGGGCCACCCAAAACACGGACCTGCTTAACGGGCGCGGCGCCGACATCTGCGCCTTCGCGGACGCCATTGGCTTTGACATGGTCAAGACCCAGCGAGGCTACAATCTGGGCGAAGACATCCGGGACCCGGGCATCATCGGCCACTTCGACCGCCTCATCGCGGAGTGCCGGCCGCGGGGCATCTACGTCTACCTGCGCTTCTGGGCCGTCCGGCGCATCATCGACGCCGACACGCTCGACAACGTTAAATTCAACACTCACGGCGTGGGGTCGGAGGTGTTCTTCAATCCCCAGCTCCTCGACATCACCAAGCAATACGTGACGGACGTGCTGACCCACGTCAATCCCTACACCGGGCTCGCCATCGGGGCCGACCCGGCCGTCGTCTTCGTCGAATACCTCAATGAGGAAGGCGTAATCCAGGCCTTCATCGCCGACAAACTCCACGCCGAGCACCTGAACTCGCCGTTTCCCCGCGACATCGGGCCGGAGCACTCGGCGCTGCTCACCGACCAATGGAATGCGTGGCTGCAAACCAAGTATGCGGACCGCGCCGCCTTGGAGGCAGCGTGGCTTGAGCCCGGGAAGACCGGCTTGGCCGCCGACGAGAGCCCGTGGCCGGGCCCCGGCCTTGTGCCTGTCGCGCGGCTGCGCTACAGTGAGCAAGGGCAGTACAGCCGCGCCCGGTTCCGGGATACCGTGCGCTTTTACGTGGAAACCGAAGAGAACTTCTACAGGCAGATGGCCGCCCATATGGCTCAGATCAAGGCCGGCCTTGGCGTGCCGCTCACCGCCGCTCCCCTCACCATCGGCACACAGGGTCTTCCGTACTACTCACGAGCGGCCGTCAGCCCCCAGTCGCTCAACGACGTCGTTGACGTCCACTCCTACTTCGACCATCCCAGCGGCATCAACGACCTCCAGCGCCTCTCCCAGCTGCAGAACCCAATCCGGGCCGCCATTCCTTACGCTGCCAGGGCCCGCGTGCTTGGCAAGCCCTTCACTGTCTCAGAGCATAACCAACCAATCCACACCGAGCATTCGGCCGAGATGCCCGTCGTGGGCTCTGCCTACGGTGCCTTCCAGGGCTATGACATGGTCACCGACTTCGCCATGAGCACCTGGAGCCACAACTACTTCGTGGACAATTTCGACCCGGTCCGCATGGCCCAGACGCCAGTCGCCCACAACCTGTTTGTGCGCGACGTGCAGCCCGCGGCCACCACCATCGAGCTGCAGTACACGCCAAACGAGACCCTGAACATAGACACCGTACAGGTGGGCTTGCTCGGCCTTGGCCCCGCCGGATTCTTATCTGAGGAGTATGCCTTGCTCCACGGCGTCGGAGTGAGGCGGTTTGATGCAGCCACCGTCATGAGCCGGGACGAGTACCTCACGCAGTACAGCCTACCCCCGGAGCCCGCGAGTCCTTACGTCTCCGACACTGACCAGCTCGCGCTGGACACCGCGCAGGACGTTCTCACTGTCAATACGGCCGGCACGCAGGGAGCGGTGGGACGCCTGGCAGGCGCAACCCAAACCCTTCCGGCAGTCGCTTTCGATGTGCCGGCCTCGCCCCTGGAGACCGTGTCGCTGCTGGTCACCGCCCTCGACACGGCAGACCTGACCACAGCCAGCAGTATGCTCCTGGTGGCCGCAGCCAAAAGCGAGCACACCGGACTGCGATACAGCGCCGACAAGCGCAAATGGCTGGATTTCGGGGCCACGCCGTTTCTCACAGCGGGAGTCAGAGCAACAGCCACGCTGTCGCTTGGCACGACGGGCGTCAGCGTGTGGCCCCTGGACGCCTCGGGGATGCGCGCCACTTCGCCCTTGCCTATGACGCTGGTCGGGAACAGCGTCCGCGTCGAGCTTGACCCGTCCTACCAGACGGTGTGGTACGAAATAGAAGTGAACCGCGGGCCTCCCGCCTCGGCTGCCGATGTGAACGGCGACGGCCACGTCAACATCTTGGATTTGTCCGCGATCTCGCAGGACTTCCGCAGGGCCACAGAGCAGCGCGTATGGCCCCGCTCCGATGTGGACGGAGACGCAGACGTCGATATCGTCGACCTCGTGCTTGTGGCCCGCGAGGCCGTCTTTGGATAGTCCGGCCTAGGGACAACCCGGCCGCTTCGCAAGAGAAAAAGTGAGCGCGCCTGAAGGTGGACGGTACGGCCCCGCGCAAGGGAACCCGGCCCTCACCCCCCCCCCGCGGGCCCCAAAGCACCCGTCCAGCCGCTTAGGACTGCTCCGGTCAAGGCCTGATCCGGTTCGCGGCAGGGCCGGTCAATGGGGACGAGGGATCGACGGTCGGGGCCGGACTTGCACGCGGCCGGCCTCGCCGCCCCTCAGGCTTCGGCCCGCCCGGAGGCCCGTTTGGCGTGACAGGGGAGGGCCAGCCCCCCGGCCTAGCTCGGAAAAGACGAAGGCCGTGTGCTATAAAAGCTTTCTGCTTGGGCGGGGTTTGTAGAAAGTCTCGCTGCGCTCTGGCGGCGAACTGCTCGCCGTCGTGCTTCTGAAGCCGTGGGGCGGCCATCCCCAGACGCTGAGAACCCGGAGGGTTCGATGTTCAACGCCCGCAGGCGT
>CAYUKJ010000018.1:0-10844 GCA_964445245.1 uncultured Methanosarcinales archaeon
CGTGTCCGGCGGCCTTGGCCAGGTTCTCCAGGACGCCCTCCACATAATTAGTCTTGACGATGACCTTGTGCCCTTCTGCGACAAGCGTGTTGGTCAGGGCCGCCACGGCCCCTAGCTTTGAAGCCGTGATGCGCCCGCCCTCGTAGTATTTGGAGAGACGGGGATCGTAGAGCGTCTTGCGCAGCGACGTCAAGCCCTCGCCCAGCAGGACGCAGTCGGACCAGGCCCGAAAGTACAGCTCGGCTTCGTCATCGGTTAGATGTACGGGGTATTCCTTCTCGACAAAGTCCGGCAGCTCCAGCTGCTCCTTGAGATCCTGGCGCGTGAGGCGGAACCACACCTGGCGGTCCAGCAGTTCCTTCATGATGGCGGCCGGCGCGTGCGAGAACATCGCGGGCGAGGGATACTTCACAGGGTCAAGCAGGTGGAACACCATGCCGAGATCCCGGTAGCGGTTGGGAATCGGCGTGGCCGACAGGAGCATCACGGAGCGGTCCAGCGTGTGCTGGGCAAGGCGGCGGATGGACTTGGCGCGCAGCGAGTTGGAGCCCTTGGCGTTGTGGCACTCGTCAAGAATAAAGTAGCGCGGCGAGTAGCGTTTGATAAGGCCTTCTAGTGTGGCCCACCGGCTGTCCGACTCTGGGACCGACAGCTTTTCCCAATTGAGCACGACAAAATCGGTGTCGGCGTTGACCGCGTTCAAGTCCAGGTAGTCGTGCGCCGTCACGACCTGCTGCTGGGGCGCGTTCAGGATGCGGGCGTAGCGGTTCAGCTCGTCGGCTGACCAGGCGTTGAGGAGCCCGGAGTAGGGGGCCACGACCAGGGTGGGATGGTGCTCGCCCAGCTTCTCATCCAGGAGAATCTTCGAGGCAAAGGCCGTGAAGGTCTTGCCGTTGACGCCGGTGTCGTCGGCCACCAGGATGCGCTTGCGGTCCAGGAGCGCCTTGATGCGGATGGACTGCGCAAAGGTGGGATAATCCTCGTCCGTGGTCCGCAGAGCCAACTCGTCGTGGAAAGACAGGTAGCTTTCCAGGTTGCGGATGACGCGGTCTAGGAGCGGGTTACGTGGGGAAGGTGCGAGGCCCTCTGGCTGGGATGGAGGCGCGGACATATGACCCAAATATGTATTAACTAAATAGTGGCTACATATAATCTAATCTATTTAAATACATTTCTAATTGTTTATAAAATAGATATTTAATAATAATATGGTAAATTAATTATAGTGAGTTGCTTCCCCAGAAAAGAGGGCGGACAAGGCTCGATTCTCCAGCCCCTTACAACTCAAACGCGTGCGGGACGGCCCGCCACTCGCCATATACGGCAGGCGGGGCGCCCAGGTACGCGATCTGGGGTGGCTGGTATCTCTCCTTGACGACGACCATGATGAGGTTGTCGCCCACAAAGCCTTTCTTGATGAGGCCGTTGTACCTTCGCCGGAGGCTGCGGCGCGCGAGGAGCCGGCGCCCGTCGTCCGGGTGGAAAAGCGCGGCCTTCACGGTCTCCTCAAGCTCGCCCAGGCCCTCGGTTGTGAGGGCGAGGACTTCGGTGATGTGCCGCACGTCGCCCATGCCAGCCGAAAACCGGAAGGCAGAATTAAAGCTTTGTGGTAGAGGGGCTTTGGTGAAAATCTCGCTTCGCTCGGGGCTGCTGGGCTGCTCGCCGTCGTGCTGTCGCAGCAGTGAGGCACCCATCCCCGTAAGGGACAACCCCCTGGCTGCAACGCAGTCGCCACAGGACACGGCTCGCCCGTAAGCCCAGCAGCCCACAGTTATTACCAAAGCCTGGTAGAGGTCCGGATGAGCAGGGCTACCACTTGACGCCAATCCGCTTGAGGCCGGCCTCCAATTGGCGCGGCGAGCGGTACCAGACCGCATGGAAGCCCAGCCGCCGGGCCGCGTCGGCATAGGCCTTGCGGTCGTCGATGAAGACGCACGCGGCCGCCGGGAGCCTGAGCTTCCGAAGCATGTCGCGATAGATCGCAGCCTTCGGCTTGGGAGTCCGCACCTTGAATGAGAGGGTCACCGCATCAAACAACGGAAAGACAGGCAAATGCCTGATTTCGTCCCCATAGTCCCAGGGGTTCGTGTTGGAGAGCAGGCCCAGCTTGTAGCGCGGCTTCAGGCGGCGGATGAGCGCCTGGGTGGGCCGGATGGGCGTGAACTTGTCGGTGTAGGCGCGCCGCAGCCACGCGTCGCTTGCCGAAAGGCCGAAGAGGCGGCGCAGGCCTGCGGCGAACTGCCGTTGGGAGATACGGCCGGATTCGAAGCGCGGCACCAAGCCAGAGCCGCGGAAGAGCAGTTTCTCAAGGCGGCCGATGGGGTGTCGTGTGCGCCGCGAGACACGGCCAAGGAAAATCCGGTGGTCAAACAGGCACACGACGTTGCCGAAGTCGAAGATGACGGCGCGGATCATCTTAAGGAAAGGGGAATACATGACGCCAAGAAGCGAAAGGTTTAAATAGTTTTTCGTTTCTACGAAATATTGAAATTTAACAGCCACTTTGTCCCTTTGGGCATCGTTTAGGCTTCCGTGAAGTCCTGTAGCGACAGGAAACACGACATATAAAAGAGACGACACCGAAAAGTAACAAATCTCTGATTCGCAAAAAAGCATACCCCGTGCTTCAGCATGGGATTTGGGGTATGCTTTTTTGGACCGCTCAACGCGGCTTTGCCGCGTTGGCGTGCGAGGATCTTCAATCCTCTGCATCACAACCTCAGGCTGAAAAGCGCTTGCTTTTTTGCGTCCAACATTACCTTGGGCTTCAGCCCGAGGTTGTTGATTTGTTTAAATAGGCCTATCCGGCCTTCTCAGGTGAGATGCACGAGCCACACCACCCGCACGATTCCGACGGCCCCCATCCTCCAGGACCGAGGGCGCTCCTCAGGCAGGTGGCAGACTTGCCGCATTCTGCCCTTGGCCGCGCCCTTGCCGTAGAGCACCAGCTCGAGCAGGCAGGATCCCGCACCATTCAATCGCTGACGCACCGCGTCGCCGATCTCCCCCACCGAGTCCAAGAGCTCGAGCGCGATGTGGGCAAAGCCGTCTTCCTTCTGCCCCACCAGGCGGCGGAATGCGTCATCCGCCTGCCGCACTACGCGCTCAGGATGGAGCGCCGCCTTGAGGACCTTGGGGCGGAGACTCTCCAGACCCTCAAGCATTCCATCGAGCCGTTCGAGAGCGTCCGCAAGTACCGCACCCATCAATGCGCCGCCGTCGCGGCCACGCTGCCCGATCCATCCGCTTTCCCCCTCCCGGCCTTCGAAGACCTCGCCACAGAGATGCGGGGCCGCGCCAGGCGCATCAAGTCCTCGGCCCCCGTCAAGGGCTTCTTGGCCGCACTCGCGTTGTATGTCGGGGCCAGCGTCGCCGGCCTCAATCCGGCCCGCCCCCGGCCCGATGCCGGTTGGCGCCTGACGCCGGCCGCTTCGCAGACGGCGGCACCCGATGCCTATTCCGCCATCGTCCCCGAATTGCAGCCGGCGGCTGCGCTGCCCCTCATGCGGGCGCCCACCCTCGACGAGCTAGCTGCGAGCATGCGGAGCCGCGCCGTGCACCCCTTGCGTGCCCGCGACTGGGGCCAGGACGTGAAAGCCGACGCAGCTGTCCTGTCCGCCCAGGGGTTCCCCGTCACACCTGCCCAGCTAGTCTATGCCACCCGAGTCCTCTATTTCGAGGGCGCCACGGACCCCGTAGCCGGCAAAGACGTGCCAAAAATCAGGGAAGGCTATCGGGGGCTTGCTGCCATCATCATCAGGCGGTGGCAGACTCAGGAATACGGCAAGACATTGTATGATGTCGTCACGGATTGCACGCCCACTGTCCAGTTCAATTGCATCCCCGACAATCCCGAGTTCTTCACGATCAGCGAGATCCGGCAGTCCGGCTACGACGTCGTCCGCCGCGCGGACAAGAAGGCCCTCATGGACGAGGAGCGGGCGCACCTGGCCTATGACGCCCTCATTGAAGGGATCGTCAACCAGCTCCTGGGCACGTTCGACCAGTTCGACCCCACCAAGGGCGCGGAATTCTACCGCAACCCATACTGCTCTGAATCCAACGGCTTCTGGGCTTCCCTGGAGCGGACCGTCGACATCAACAGCCACCGCTTCTACCGCCGGAAGGCTCGGAAGGCTGACGCCGTCGTGGCGGCGTCTCCGGCCGCGAGCCGGGAAACCTTTTAAAAAGCAATAAAGGGCGTTTTAACGGGGGACGTGGCCACGAAACCTTTAAATAGACGCGTGAAATCATTTTCACATATCGCGTCTAACTTATGGCCGCCCTCACCCTCCAAAGCCTGTCTGCCTCAAGCGCCAGCCGCCGCGAGCCGGCCTGGCTCAGGGAGCGCCGGGAAGCCGCCTTCCAAGCAGCGCAGCGCATTCCCCCGCCGTCCCTCAGGATCGGGCTCGGCATCGCCTTGAACCTGGAACCGCTTGATATCGGAACTCTCAATCCCGAAGATCTGCTTGGCGCAGGCCCCCTCCTCATCCCACGCGCGGCGGGCGCCGAGATCCTTCCGCTCGCAGACGCCCTTGACCGGCACGGGCCCCTCCTGGAGCACCTCCTCTTCTCGGCCATCCCAATCGAGGCAGACCGCTTCGCGGCCCTCCACGCCGCCTTCGTGAGCCGCGTCCTCTTCATCCGCGTCCCGGCCGAAACGAAGGCGGCCGAGCCCATCCTTCTCGACGTCGCCGCAGCCGGTCCAGGCCTCTACCACATCCTCGTCGTCGCCGAGCCGGGCAGCGACGCCGACATCGTCCTCCTGACCTCTGGCCAGGCCTCCCTCCGCAGCGAGGCCGTCGAAGTCTTCGCGCAGGAGGGCGCCCGCGTCCGCGTCATGGGAATCCAATACCTCAGCCAGGACAGCCGTCTCGTCACGTTCAAGCACGCGGTCCTCGCCAAAGGCGCGCAGGTCACGTGGCTGGACGCCCATCTTGGCGGCGCGCTGGTGAGCGCCTCGACGCACGCCCGCCTAGACGCCCCCGGCGCCGACGCGAAAACCCTCGGCCTCTTCTACGGCAGCGGCTCGCAAGCCTTCCACCTGCGCGCCGCCTCGCACCACGCCGCCCCTCGCACACGAAGCGACATCCTCGCAAAAGGCGCCCTAGACGGGCACGCCCGCGCAGTCTTCCGCGGCCTCGTCAAGATTGGGCCGGATGCCGCGCAAAGCGACGGCCACCAGCACGCCCGCGCCCTCCTCCTCTCCGACGCGGCCGAGATGGACGCCGTCCCCAACCTCGAGATCGACACGCATGACGTCACCTGCGGCCACGGCGCGGCTGTCGGGAGCCTTGACCCCGAGCAGCTCTTCTACCTCGAGACCCGAGGGATCCCGGAAGGCGAGGCACGCCGCGCCATCGTCGGCGGGTTCTTTGCGCCTCTCCTTGCCGCCCTGCCGACTGCGGAGCTCCAGGAGCGCCTGGCCGCAGCCATACAAGCAAGGTTATAAACATGGCTGCGCAAACAACCGTGATGAAGGCCCGTAAGGCCAAAGGACTCGACGCGGCCAGCGTCCGCGCCGACTTCCCCATATTGGCCCGCAAGATTCACGGGCGCCCCCTGGCCTACCTTGACAATGCGGCCACGACCCAGAAGCCCAGGGCCGTCCTGGCGGCGCTGGACGCCTACTACCGCAGGCACAATGCGAACGTCCACCGCGCCGTCTACACGCTCAGCGAAGAGGC
Organism: uncultured Methanosarcinales archaeon; assembly: GCA_964445245.1. Taxonomy (GTDB): domain Archaea; phylum Nanobdellota; class Nanobdellia; order Woesearchaeales; family JAHJEM01; genus CAYUKJ01. Next base: position 5,688 of record CAYUKJ010000018.1, read on the forward strand.
GACGCGCGCCTACGACGAGGCCCGCAGCAAGGTCGCCGCGTTCCTGGGCGCCGCGGGGACGGAGGAGATAGTCTTCACCAAGAACGCGACTGAAAGCCTCAACCTCCTCGCCCACAGCCTCGGCCGAACCCTCAAGCCCGGGGACGAGATCCTCCTCACGCAGATGGAGCACCACTCCAACCTCGTTCCCTGGCAATTGGCCGCCAAGCGCGCGGGCGCCATCGTCAAATACATCCCGCTCACCAGGGACTTCTGTCTCGACATGGCCGCGGCCCGCCGCCTCATCACGAAGAGGACGAGGATCGTCTCGGTTGCGCACCACTCGAACGTCCTGGGCACGATCAACGACGTCAAGACGCTCGCCGCCTTGGCGCACGCCGCCGGCGCCCTCCTCGTCGTGGACGGCGCGCAAAGCGCCCCCCACGCACACATCGACGTCGCGGACTTGGGCTGCGACTTCTTCGCGTGCAGCGGGCACAAGATGTACGGCCCGACCGGCATCGGTGTCCTGTACGGCAAGCGCGCGCTCCTGGAAAAAATGGAGCCATTCCTTTGCGGCGGCGACATGATCAGCGAAGTCACGTTCGAGGGCGCCAAGTGGAACGACCTCCCCTGGAAGTTCGAGGCCGGGACGCCCCCCATCGCCGAAGCCATCGGCCTTGGCGCCGCCGTCGACTACCTCACTTGCTTTGGCCTGGAGGCTGTTGCCTCGCATGAGGCCGCCCTCGTGCAGTATGCGATCAGGCGGCTTGAATCGATCCCGGGCGTCACACTCTACGGGCCGAAGGGCGACCGCGGCTCCGCCATCGCCTTCACCGTGAAGGGCATCCATCCCCACGACGTCAGCACGGTCCTCGACCGCTCCGGCGTCGCCATCCGCGGCGGCCACCACTGCGCCATGCCCCTCATGGGCGTCCTCGGTGTGCCCGCGACCTGCCGGGCCAGCATCGGCATCTATAATACGAAGGACGACATCGACGCCCTCATCAAAGGCCTCCGGGAGGCCCAGCGCATCTTCCGCACATGACCGAAGACCTCCTCTACCGCGAGAACATCCTGGACCACTGCCAGCACCCCCACAATGCCGGGCCGTTGCCGGGCGCCACGGTCACGCAGCGCGAATACAATCCGCTGTGCGGCGACGAGATCACGCTGTACCTCAAGCTGGCCAAGGGCCGCATCGAAGACGTCCGCTTCCAGGGCCGTGGCTGCGCCATCTCGCAGGCCTCCGCCTCGATGCTCACCGACGAGCTGCGAGGCATGGCGATCAGCGAGGTGCGCGCCATCCCGCGCCAGCGGGTCTTCGACAATCTCGGCATCGAGGTCAGCCCGGGCCGCGTCAACTGCGCCCTCCTCATCCTCAAGGCCGCGAACAAGGCCCTCGACAGGCACACCGGAGAATCCAATGACGACGCTCACGATTAAGGATCTGCATGTGGCCGTGGAAGGCAAGGAGATCGTCAAGGGCGTCTCTCTCGAGGTGAGCACCGGCCAGGTCGTCGCCCTCATGGGCCCCAACGGCAGCGGCAAGAGCACACTGGCCCACGCGCTCCTAGGCCACCCCGCCTACGCAGTCACCTCTGGCCGGATCCTCCTCGACGGCGAAGACCTCACGGGAGAGAAGCCGGATGCCCGCGCCCGCAAGGGCCTCTTCCTCTCCTTCCAGTACCCGCAGGAGGTCGAGGGCGTCACGATCGCGAACTTCCTGCGCCTCGCGCTCAACGCCCGGCGCGACCCGCCCGCCAACGTCCTGGAGTTCCGCAAGGTCCTGCAGGAGAAGATGGCCCTCCTTGGGATGAATCCCGACTTTGCGATGCGCTACCTCAACGTCGGCTTTAGCGGCGGCGAGAAGAAGCGGGCCGAGATCCTCCAGATGGCCGTCCTTGAGCCCAGGATCGCGGTCCTGGACGAGACTGACTCCGGCCTGGACATCGACGCGCTGCGCGTCGTCGCGCAAGGCATCCAGAAGGTCCGCGCCCGGATGGGCATCCTCCTCATCACGCACTACTGCCGCATCCTCGAATACCTGACGCCCGACGTCGTCCACGTCATCCTGGATGGGCAGATCGCCAAGACGGGCGGCGAGGAGCTGGCCAGGGAGCTGGAGCAGAAGGGGTACGCGGACTTCGCGCCGGAAATTGGGGAGAAATAAGGCGGCAACGAGCCTTTGTCCTTCCGCTCCAATACCCATTTAAACCCTCAGGGATTCATGTCGGCGCATGATCTACCTCGACTCCGCCTCGACGACGCCCGTCCTGCCTGCCGTCGAGGGCGCCATGCGGCCCTATCTGCTCTCGCGCTTCGGCAATCCCGGCTCCCTCCACCGCCTTGGCCGTGAGGCGCAGGACGCGGTGGAGGCCGCGCGCGCCAAGATCGCCAACGCCGTCGGAGCCACGGCCGGAGAGATCATTTTCACCAGCGGCGCCACCGAGGCCAACAACCTCGCACTCAACCTCCTCCGCAGGACGGGGAAGCGCCACTTCATCGTCAGCGCCATTGAGCACGGCTCCCTCGCCGAGCCGGCCAAGGCCCTCGCGCAAAGAGGCATCCGCCTCACCGTCCTGCCCGTCGACGCGGAAGGCTTCGTGGACGCGCGCGCATTGGAAAAAGCCATCACGAGGGAGACGGGCCTCGTCTCCATCATCGCGGGCAACCACGAGATCGGCACGATCCAGGATGTGACGGCCCTCGCCGCTGTCTGCCGCAAACGGAAGGTGCTCTTCCACACCGACGCTGCCCAGGCCTTCACGAAGATCCCGCTTCATGCCAAGAAAATGCGGATCGATGCCATGACCCTCAGCGCGCACAAGCTCCACGGCCCCAAGGGCGTCGGCGCGCTCTACGTTCGGGACGGCATCCAGGTGCCCCCCATCCTCTTCGGCGGGGGCCAGGAGGGGGGCCGCCGCTCAGGGACGGAGAACGTGGCGGGCATCATGGGGTTCGCCAAGGCCGTCGAGCTAGCGCGAGGCGACCGCGCGAGCCTGGCCCGCATGCGGCGCCTGCGCGATCGGCTCATCAAAGGGTTGCTTGCTGTTCCGCGCAGCCGTTTGCATGGCCCAAAGGGCGCCGCACGCCTCCCCCACATCGTGAGCGTGGGCTTTGCCGGGATTGACGGCGAGGAGCTCGTCCAGCATCTCAGCCTCCAGGGCGTCTATGCCAGCGCGGGAAGCACGTGCCAGCATGGGTCGCCGGAGGTCAGTCCGGTTCTGCGCGCCATTAAGGCACCGGCTAGCTATGCTCGCGGGACGCTGCGCCTGGGCCTCTCGCGCCTCACGACGGAGAAGGAGATTGATGCGGCTGTTCGGGCCGTCACGAAGACGGCCGCGGCGCTCCGCCGGATTTAAGCGGGCTCCTCGAACTCTTCGGAAGTGTACGTGTAGACCTTCAGCTCTGGATCCGAGAGATGCTGGGATGTGAGGTGGGCCTTCTGCAGGAGGGCGTCGACGAATCCGGCGGCGTCCGGCAGGCTGTCCCACACGCGGGGCAGAAACGTCGCCTTGTGGCCGAGGTATCCGAAGACGAGGCCAGGGTGGGCGTCGAGTTTGCCGATTAAGTCCCCCCCGTCCCGGATGGGGAGCGGGGCAAGGGGCGAGAGGACGCTGATCTCGAGGCGGACATCCGGGAATTCCTTCGGCGAGAGGGGCGCAAAGCGGGGGTCGGCGAAGGCTGCGCTGACGGCGTTCTTCTTGACGGCCCCATAGAGGGGGCCGTCGGCCTCGAGATTCCCGACGCAGCCGCGCAATTGGCCGTGGAGCATCAGCGTCACGAAGCAGGCACCCGGATTTTTTAGGGCCGCAGGTATGCCGACGGACTTGGCGGTGTGGCTGTCGTGCATGTAGTCGTAGATGGCCTGGCGTCCGAGCTGGAGCGCGGTGCGCCGGGCGGCGGCGTCCATCGGCCTACCTCCACACGCCCGGGATAGGCGTCTCGCAGTCAGGGCAGGCCCCGTTCATGAGGCGGTTCTCTTCCGTCGACATCCCAAAGCGCGTGATGAGGCGCGCCCCGCAGGCCGGGCAGGCCGTGGACTCGCCGTCGAGGCCGGGGATGTTGCCGGTGTACACGAACTTGAGGCCGGCCGCCTTGCCGATCGTTCGCGCTCGCAGCAGCGCCTCGGCGGGCGTGCTGGGGACGTCGCGCATCTTGTAGTCGGGATGGAATGCCGTGACGTGCCAGGGGATGTCCGGGGAGAGGGACGCGATGAAGCCTGCCGCCTGACGCAGTTCGTCGTCCGAGTCGTTTCTGCCGGGGATCAGGAGCGTCGTGATCTCCATCCAGATGCCCCGCGCATGGATGTCGCGGATTCCCTCCAGGACCTTGTTGAAGTCAGTATGGCAGATGTTCTTGTAGAAGCTTTCGGAAAAGGCTTTCAAGTCGACGTTGATGGCGTCAAGGAAGGGGCCCATGTAGTCCAGGTTTTCCACGGACTCGTAGCCGCTGCTGACAAAGACGTTTTTGATGCCGCGCGCCTTGGCGAGGGCGGCGATGTCGTGCGCGTACTCCACGAAGATGGAGGGCTCGTTGTAGGTGTAGGCGATCGAGGGGATCCCGCGGGCCACGCACTCGTCGACTACCTCCTGGGGGCTCATGTCCATCGAGTTCTTGTCGATGAGGGCGCCGATGCGGGCGCGCTGGGCTAGCGGGTCCTTGAGGCGCTCATGCTTGGGGGCCTGCGAAATCGTCCAGTTCTGGCAGAACTCGCAGCCGAAGTTGCACCCGAAGGTCCCCAGTGACAGGATTTCGGTCCCAGGCAAGAAGTGGAAGAGCGGTTTTTTCTCGACGGGATCCACGTGAAGGGCCGCGGCCTTCCCGTACGTCATGAGCTTGAGGGTGCCGCCCTCGTTGAGGCGCACCCCACACACGCCCGTGGCCCCTTCGGGGATTTTACAGTACCACCGGCAGGCCGTGCAGCGCACCAGGCCCCGGTCGAGCTTCTCGTAGAGGACGGCCTCCTGCGGGCCGGTGGTGGTCTGCATTACAAAGCCTTAAGACTGCAGAATATTAAAGGTTTGCGACTGGCAGGGCTTTGACGGAGGGGGGAGAGTCCCCAGTCGCGGGGCAGGTCTTTTTCCAGAGCGCGCGGATGGCGCGGCGGGCCAGGGGCTCCAGGTTGAGGACGTCCTGCGCGTTGTACTCGAGGAGGAGATCCAGGTACTCGCG
>CAYUKJ010000019.1:0-1909 GCA_964445245.1 uncultured Methanosarcinales archaeon
CCTGGACGAGCCGTGACCGCGTGGACCCAGACACCGTCCTGCTCTACCGCCAGACGGCGAGCTGGGAGCCCCTCACCACGACGCGTGTCCGGGACGACCCCACCGACTACTACTACGAGTCCACGACCCCCGCCTTCTCGGTCTTTCTCATCGCCGGCGAAACCCGCGAAACCTGCGGCGACCGCCTCAAGAACCAGGGCGAAGAAGGCATCGACTGCGGCGGCCCCTGCCCGGACCCGTGCCCCATCCAGGATCACTGCACGAACGGGAAGCAGGACGTCGGCGAAGACGGCAAGGATTGCGGCGGGACCTGCCTGACGCCCTGCCAGCAGGAGGACATATGCAGCAACCGCGTGCGGGACCCCGGCGAGCTGGGCACGGACTGCGGCGGCCCCTGCCCGCCCTGTAAGGTGGACTTGTGCAAGAACCTCAAGAGGGACTCCGGCGAACTCGGCGTCGACTGCGGCGGTCCCTGCCCGAAGGCCTGCCCGCCCCCCGCCCCCTGCGCCGCCGGCAAGAAGACCAGCGGCGAAACCGGCACGGACTGCGGGGGCGAGTGCCCCGCCTGCCCTGAGGAAGAGGAGGCCAAAGGCTCGCGGCTTTTCCCCCTCATCGGCGGCTTCCTCATCCTGGCCATCGCCGGCGCCTTCCTCTACCTCAAATTCCTGAGGCCCCTGCCGCCCCGCAAGCCAGGCGCGAGCAAGACAGAACAGCACCTCACTGGCTTCGGGGCTGACGAATTCCCTCCCGCGCCCCGCGAGGCGCCACCTTCTTCTCTGAAGGCGCTCGAATCGCCGGGTCCCGCCGCCCCCGCCCCCGCAGCAAAGCCGTCGGCCCGCCCCCGCAGCGGCACCGCCACGGTGGGAGACCTGCGCTCCTTTATCGCCGAGGCGGCACGCAAGGGCTACACCGAAGCGGAGATCCGCAAAAGCCTCGCCAAGGCCGGCTGGCGCAAGGACCTCATCAACAGGGCGTTGAAGCGTTAATAGGGCCTAATACGGCCGAAAACACGTGATGGAGACCGCAAAGCTTAAATAAATTCCTTGACTTTCTAGTGATAACATGACTCGGTCGCTCGCTACCCGGACGCTGCTGTGGAGTGGCTGCTTCATCCTTCTGTTTTCTCTTGCCGCAGGCGCCGCCTCGGCCACCCACATGGCCTATTACGACGACGGCAATGACTGGGACGACGATGACGACGGCGATGACGGCGATGTCCGCATCTACAAGCACTACTATTACTATCAGCCTCCATATCGGCATTCCAGGTACTACCGCTACGACGACTATTACCCAAGAATTTACAGGCCCGTCTATGTCTACTATGACTATCCCCGCTACTACGACCCCTATCATTATCCGCCGCCGCGCTCCCGCTACTACTACCGCCCCTACCGGCCGTACTATGACGACTACCGGGACTATAACTACCAGGACTATAACTACCAGGACTATAGATACTCCAGCGACGCAGGGTCCTCCAACTATCGCTATTCCGATTCCGATTACGGCTACTCCGACTACTATTCCAGCTCCTACGCAGGCAGCTATTCCAGCAGCGACTATAGAAGCAATTACGATGCCTACAGTCCCTACTACAGCGGAGGCTATGACTACAGCGGAAGCTATGACTACAGTGGAGGCTATGGGCCCTACTAGGCCCGCGACCCCATGACTGCCCAGCGTGCGCTCTTCACGGTCCTGCTCGCCCTCATCCTGGCCGGCGCCATCATCCTCCTCATCCTGGCATACAAAGAGGCGATCCCGGGACCGGCCGGCTACACGCCCATCAAGTTCGTCGGGACGCCGGCCGTCACGTCCGCGACCGTCAGGCCCGCCGCGTCCGAGCCGGCGCCCCCGCCCCCCCCCCCCCCCCCCCCCAAAGCCCCCGGAGCCCCCCCCGCCCCCC
>CAYUKJ010000019.1:1919-10711 GCA_964445245.1 uncultured Methanosarcinales archaeon
GATCTTCGGCCCCCAAGCTTCAACACAGGCCTCACCGGCGTCAAGTTCGTAGGGCCCCTCGCCCCGTCGCGCGACTTCTCCGAATTCCGCGGCGTCATCGTCATCCAGCTGCGCGGCGAAAAGTACGACGTCCTCTTCCACGACGAGATCCCCGTCAACGCCGACCTGCAGACAGGCAACGTCGAATGCCGGCCCCCAGACTATGACTTGTCCAGCTTCGGCTACGCCCCGCCCCCCTACGGGCCGTACGGAGAGTACTAAAATGGCCCGGTCCGCTCTCCTCCTCGCGCTCGCGGCCCTCGGGGCGCTCCTCCTTTTCCCTTCCAGCCTCGCGTACGCGCCGCCCTCAGGCTATCCTGCCGCGCCCACCTTCTACCAAGCGCGCTGGGGCCTGCCCTACCTTGCGCCCGGATTCGGATTCTACTTCCCCTCGCCAATCACGCCCCGGCCCTACAGCCGCGCCCCCCCGATGCCCGAGCAGCTCTCCGACTTCGAGCGCGGCTACTACGCCGGCTATGACGAGGGCTACGCCGCCGGCCTCGACGGCCAGTACGACGGGCTGTACGCGTACATGGCCTTCCAATTCGAGACCGAGGCCCGCTTTGACGCGACGCCCAAGACGCGCTACTACTACTTCAACTACCAGCCCAAGAAGATTACGGTCCGCTCAGTCATGACGGACTACGACGACGGCTACAAGGCCGGCCTGGAGCGCGGGTTCCGCGACGGCTTTCTGGGCCAGGCCTTCGAGGGGGTCCCCCCCGAGGTCTATGCCGCCCCCCGCTACGAGTATGAGTCTTTGTATAGTTCCTCAGATGGGTCAGGATTTGGCGCGCGGCCATCTGCGGCCTCTGGTGGCGCATCCTACAGCCAACCTCCGACCGTCTACGCGGGCGGCTACGGCCCCAGCTACGGCGGCAGTGCGCCGGCCTATGAATCCCGCCAGCCCATGACTGAGGCGCCGGCGGCCCTTCCCGGGGGCGGCCGCTTCATCCCGATTTCGCGGCCGCGCTGAACTCTGCCTTCAGCGTGTCGAGAAAGCGCGACAATCTCTCCGCATTCGCCTCCAGCTTGCGGTTACCTTCCCTGATCAAGACATCAAGATACTCCGGAGAGACGACGAGGAGGCCGCGCTCCGCAATCGGCGCGTCGAGCCGCTCGTTCCCGATGACCTCGACCATGACGCGCGGACGCAGGCCGATGATGCCCGCCCGCTTCAAGCCCAGGCTGCGGGCGCGCGTCACGATCGTCTCCGCGGCATCGGCTGTCCGGCAGCCGACATGGACGATGAACGACTCCATCCGAACCCACACAGGATCTGCCGGGAGGTCGGAGAGGGCCGCCCGGACCTGCTCAGCGCTAACCGGGACATGGCTGAGAAAAAGCCACTGCGACTCAGGCTTTGAGCCGGCCTCCGTCATCACCAAAATGCGCCCAGCGCACGACGAGGTCGTGTAGTAGTCCGGATGTTCGTTGAGCAGAGCCAGGAGGGGCTCGATCTGCTCGTCGCGCTCGCCCTTGCGGGAGCGGTCCTTCTTCTGGGGAGAGAGCGCGCGGGCCTTGTCGGCGGCGAAGGGCATGCAAGACTGAGGCTGGAACAAGTTAAAAGGGTTTTTCTTCCATGCCATTCAAAAAGTATTTAAATGCTTCTTCTCAGGAATCAGCGTGATTTCCAGGCCCACGCTTGTTCTCGCCCTGCTTGCGATTCTAGCTGCCTGCGTGCCAGAGCCTCGCGGCCGGGGGGCAGGAGCTCGCCGGTATTTCGCAAGGAGCTCTCCCCGTAAGCTTTAAATATAACCCCATATGTGGTTATTGTAACCTTAAGAATGGTTACGAATATGAGCCTGCTCTCGGTCATTAAACGGAGTCCGGAGGTGCGGCGTCTCTTCGGCCAGCGCGAGCTCGCCATCCTGGAAAAGCAGTTGCTGGGTGTGCGTCTGACGCAATCCGAAAAAAACCGGCTGTCCAGGAGCGTCCGGAAAAAACTTGCGGCCGTGGCGGCATTGGCACCCTTTGCGGCGGAATTCAACCTGAAGAAGGGCGCAGAAATCTCCAGAATCATCGAAGAGACGAAGGAAATCATCCTGGAGAGCCCGCTCTTCTCTCGCATCACCGAGATCATACTCTATGGCTCTGCCGCCGACGGGACGCTCACCCTCGCTTCGGATATCGACCTTGCGGTCAAGTTCACAGACATCTCCGATGTGGAGGCGGGCCGTTTTCGCGTCCATGTGCTTGGCAGAGCCGACAAGCGAGTTGATGTTCAAGTGTACAATGTTCTTCCTCAAAAAATACAGCGCGAGATCGACATGAAGGGAAAGGTCATTTATGAGCGGACGCATCCACGATAAAATTGAGGAGATTGAAGGCTACCTGGGCGAATTGGAAAGCATGCTTCCGCCAAGCCTGAAGGAGTACCGAGTCGATCTGAAAGCCAAAGCAGCCTGCGAGCGTTACTTTGAAAGGATTGTCGAAGCTTTTGTGGATCTGGCCTACTTGGTCATCAAGGATCAGGGATTTCGCCCACCGGAAGAGGACAAGAAGGTGTTTGATGTGCTTTCGGAAAATGCCCTGATTACGCCCGAGTTGGCCGAGCGCCTGGGTGACGCTAAGAGCATGCGCAATATCCTGGCGCATCAATATGGTGCCGTCAACGATGAGCTTGTCTATGCTGCCCTGACCAAGGAGTTAGGTGCCGACTGCCGGCGGTTCATTCAGGAAGTCAGAAAGTCTCTCAAAGCTTCCAAAGTCCACTGATACTCATTTCTCGTGGTCCTCGCCCCTGTGCCTGATCTGCCGGTCCTCGTCGATGAGCCGCTTCATCTCGTCGACGAAGTGCTCGGCGTGCGCAAACATCGTCTCGAAGTCCCTGCCGTGGACGGTGCGGACCTCGCGGTGGGTGATCTTGCGGGAGAGGTCGTAGAAGAACTGCGCGGTGTCGGCGGTCTTCTTGGGGAGCCGGTTGGTCTTCACGAAGGTCTCCTCCAGGAGCTCGGGGACGTGGCCGGGCGTCGGGGGGAGCTTGCCGGCGGCCATGAGCGCGGCGTGGGCGGCGTCAAAGACGGCCCAGTAGAGGTCGAGCGTCGCCTGGAGGACGTGGCTGCGGCTGTTGATGAGGGTCGCGGGGGCCTTGGCGAAGTAGGTCCAGATGCTCTCCATCGTGGGGCGGATGCGGCCCTTCTCCAGGAGCATCTGGGCCGGCCGGAAAAATCCGGTGTCGTAGAGCGCGATGCCCTCGCGCAGGATGTTGATGAGGATGGGGTCGCCGGCCCGCATGTAGTCCCAAAAATGGGTGAGCTTCATCGTGTTGACGTGGAGGCGCTTCGAGATTTCACCGGCCGTCTTGCCCACAATCACGCGGTAGGCCTCCACGACTTCCGGGGTCGCGATGACGGTCAGGTCGTCGATTACCAGCAGGACGTCGATGTCGCTGCCCAGGGGCCGCTGCCCCTCGCGGGCCCCGCTGCCAAAGAACACGGCGGCCTTCAGAAAGACGCCGAGCTCCTTGTGGAGGCGGCTAGCGAACTCTTTGGCGGTCTCGAAGGCCTGCGGGTCGTATGTTTTCGGCCCCGCCGGATGCCGCCGCTCAATCCTGAAGTCCACAGGCTCACCTCTTTCAAAGGCAGGGAAGGCGGGATTTAAAAGGTTTGTGCTACTCTTCCAATTCAACAATCAGCCGGTCTTTCTCAGGATGCAGATACACCCCACTTCCCTCCCGGATTTTCATGTACCGCACTAATTCCTTGGGAATCCGAATCGCCAGGGAGTTCCCCGAGCGTGAAACCTTAGTCTTTGCGCCAAGGCCCCAGATGCCCTTCCGCTTGGCGACATGCTCAATCTGTCTGGCCGCATTCTCGTCAAAAAACGCTTCGTGGCAAGCAGTACATCGTTGAGCGGGATACGTCCCGAGATCAACCCCGAACATGACGCTTTTTTCCAGGATGTTCCGCAATGTTCCTTTTTCACAGACTGGGCATTTCATCCTTACCACCTCGGCTTGACCGTGATGACAAAAAAGGTATCTCCCTTTTTTTTGTACACGACCGTAAAATAGGCGTACTCCGCCACAATCTTGCTGGGCTTTTGCACATACTTGCTTCCGCTTTTGATTGCGCGCTCGATTTCTGTGACGCTGATGCCCCTCTCTGCCATGCGCACAAGGGCATGATGACGGAATTTTATGCGCAATGTAACACCTGTAGTACATGTATTACGTTTCCTATTTAAATTTTTCTGTTTTTGGCTATCCTGCGCCAAGAGCCTGGGGGGGAAGCGCCGCGGCCCAGCCACTTCTAGAAGAGCTTGGCAGATGGTCTACTCAAACGGCACTTCTGACCACAGCTTCCACTCGTTGCTTGGCGCGTAGGCGCCGACGATGTAGTTGGGCGGGGCGGCGTAGCCCCAGTGGGTGTTCGAGACGTCGGACCAGCGGACCGGGTGGTTGTAGACGTTGTAGCCCGCGTGGGCGCCGAAGGCCCGCCAGGTCTCGGTGACGATGCGGCCGGCGCCGAAGCCCTCCTCCTCGTGGCCTTCTGAGACGATGAAGCCCTTGAAGCCCTTCTTCTTCAGGTTCGTGACGGCCTCGACGACTGGCAGGATGCCCTGGCCGGGCGGCAAATGCGCGTGCGCGCCGGTCGCGGTGTCGACGGCCTGGACGCCCCCGATGACGCCCTCCTTCTGCATCTTGTCGGCCATGTCGAGGTACCACTTCTTGAAGCGGTCGAGGCGCTCGGGCTCCGTCTCGTTGGGGTGGGCCTTGCGGAAGTGCTGGAACCACATCCCCATGTGGCTCGTGTCGAACATGCCCTTGATGTGCTCGGACGCGAGCTCCTTGGCCTTGTCCGGGGAGATGTCGGGCTGGAAGTAGTCGTTCTTGTAGGCTTTGCCGGTGGCCTCGTCCTTGAACTCCGGCGTCGTGAGGAGCTCGACCATCTTCTTGCGCGAGGTCTTGATGAGCCCGATGAACTCCTCAGGGTGGCCGCCGTAGGCCTCGGGCCAGCCGATTTCGGGGCCGACGTAGAGGGGGTTGTCGGCCGAGACTTTCGGGTTGGTCTTGGTCTCCCTCCAGGCCTCGATGCCCAGCTCCGCGTACGACGAGACGGATTTCTCCTCGGCGTACTTGCCAAGGCTCTTGATATGCCAGTAGTCCTCCAGCGTCTGGGAGGCCTGCGCGTCGGCGGACGCCGAGGCCTCGTGGATGTGCTTGAGGTTGTGCTTGAGGTCCTCGATGTCCCGCTCAAGGGCCTCTGAAGGGAGCATATAGTCCGGCTCGATGAATCTCTGGCCGGTCCGCGTCATATCCCTCCGGAAGTCATCCTTGAGCTTGTAGTGTTCGGACTCCGGCGTCTCGGCCTCGATCTTCTTCCACTTGTCGCGGTGCTTGATGAGCTCCTGGAGCTCCTTGAGTTCATCGCTGTAACGCCGGGAATAGAACAGCGACTGGCCGCGGGCCTGCGCGATGCGGTTCTCGACCTGGGTGCGGTAGGCGTACTCTTCCGGGGTCCATGTGGTGTTGTAGCGGTCGTTGTGCGTCTTGGCGCGCTCCTTCACCTTCTCCCAGTCCAGGGGCTCAGGCTCGAACTCGTGCTTGGCGGGGTCCCAGATGGGCACGCGCTTCATCAATTGCCTGTCGATGCGCTTGTCGTTGAAGTCCAGCTCGATCCTGTTGCCCTCCACGTCCATGAAGTCCCCGGCCTTGACGGGCTGGCCGCTGGCGTCGACGCCGTCCTTCTCGAATATCTTCCATTTCGGCACGTACCAGGTCTGGCTGGTCTGGATGCCCTGGAGGACCTGGCCTGTGCGGTCGTCGACGAGGTACTTGATGGCGTAGTCCTTCTCGCCCTCGTAGGCCTGGAACTGGGGCTTGCCGTCAGGGCCGGGCTTGTTCCAGGGCGCGTCCCAGATCTCGCGGCTGTACTCCTGGCTCCAGATGTCGATGCCGCCCCCGCCCCCGATGTCGGCGGCGAAGCGGATGGCGTCCTTGACCTCCTGGATGTCCTGACGGCGCTTCTCCTCGACGATGTTCATGCGCTGGGGGTTGAAGCCGGATAGGTTGGTGATGGAGGAGGTCGGCATCTCGACGCCGTTGAACTTGACGCCGGTGGCCTCAAGCATCTCGCGGATCGCGGTCCGCACCTCCGTCCCGTAGGCCTTGGGGCGGCCGCCGATGACCTGGTGGGAGGGCGTCGTCATGACGATCTGGAGGTTCCCGACGCCGCGCTTGATCGAGCTTTGGATGTTCTGGATGATGTTGGCCCCCGTCTTCGGGTCGATCTCGGGGACGGTCGTCCCCAGCTCGTTGGCGGGGATGATGGGCTCAATCGGAGTGCGCTCGGTGTCCTGCGTGGGGACGCCCACGAGCCCGGGGGCCTCCTCCATGTTGGGGGCCCGATAGGCGTAGCGGTCGAGGGCGCGGTAATAGCCCAGGACGTCGCCGGCCGTCGTGTAGGCCGCGGCGTTGAGGCCGTAGTCGTTCATAGGGCCCTCTCCGGCTCGGCCGTATTTATAGGTTTGCGAAACGGGGGCTTTGGTGAAAATCTCGCTTCGCTCGGCTTTTGTGGCCTGCTCGCCTCCTCTTCTGAGTGGGCAGACGGACATTCCCCGTAAGGGACAACCCCCTTGTCCGTCCCCTTCATGGCGTGCAGAGGTTCGCCCCTAAGGCCACAAAAGCATATTTTCACCAAAGCTCGAAACGGGGTCATATTCGCCCATTGAAGACCCTTGACGTTAAAACCTCTATTGAGCCAAAATTCTCAAGACTGCGACAAATTAATCATATTGCTGCATTTATAAGAAAAATGTGTTTAAAAGAAAAGCTCAAGAAGCGCTGTCCCTTCTCCCCGCCCTATGCTTCCCCGCGACCGGCGCTTTGTGGCCATCAAGGGGGCCTATGCGCGCTTTGAGGACCGGCTCCGCCGCCGGGGCGGGCAGCCGATGCGGACGACGCCCTTCGGATTCTGGGGGGCGGCAAGCGTCGACGACGCCTACGACTTCTTTAAGCAGATCCGCCTCGAGAAGTACCGGAAATTCGGCGACCTCGGCTGCGGGGACGGGCGCGTCGTCGCCGTCGCAAGCCTCTTCACCGAGGCCGCCGGCCTCGAGGGCGACCCCGATTTGGTCCGTGAGGCCCTGCGCCTCTTCGCCACGCTGCCCCTGGGGCCCGTCGAGCTGCGCTGCGGCGATTACTTGACCGAGGATTTCTCAGGCTTCGATGTCCTCTTCATCAACCCCGACCAGTTCTTCAGCCTCAAATTCGAGCGCAAGCTCCTCGACGAGTTCCGCGGCGACCTCTTCGTGTACAACACAATCTACCGCCCCAACTTCCTGAAGAAGGGCCGGACGTACTGGGCGAATCAGATGCCGATCGTGCACTACCCGCTCAAGAAGGCACCCACTGCTGCCTGATCCGGACTGGCTTTTCTCCTCCGCTTGGCTGAGTTGTATAAGTAGACGGTCTAGCGCCGGTAGCCCATGTCGCGCAGGAACTTGCGGGCGGAATCGAACTGCTCCATGATCTCGTCGGAGACGGTCCGGAAGTACTTCTGCTCCGCGTTGACCTGCAGGACCTCCTCGACGCGCTGGACCTCGTACTTGATTCGGTCATAGTCCTCGACGTCGCGCTGGCTCCAGTTCCCGCGCGTGTAGTTGAGGTCGCGCAGGCGGTCCAGCGTCGTCCCGCGCGCGACGTCGTAGAGCGACTCGTAGTTGCGGCGGGCCTGCGCGGCCGTCCCGATGTAGGCCTCGCGGGGTTGCGCTGTCGTTGCAAGATAGGCCTGCTCGGCCTCGCGGGTGGGCCCAGGGACGGGGACGCCTTCGAGGGCCTCCTCAAGTGTGGCGGGCGGCGCAGGCCCTTCTGCTCCCCCTCCTTCCTCCGGAGCCAGGCCGTGCTCGCGCCGGATGCCCTCGAGGCGGCGCTCCAATTCCTCGATCTCCTCGAGCTCGCGGGTCTTGCGGGCCTGGAACTCCTCGAAGGTCTCGCCCTCCTCGCGCTCTTCCTCAAGGGCGGCCTTGGCCTTCGCGATCCTCTCCTCAAGCTCCGCGATCTCGGCCCGCTTCTTGGCCTGGAGCTCCTCGAGCTCGCCCTCCTCCTTCTCCTTGAGGAGCTCGAGGGCTTCGAGCTCCTTTCTGGCTGTGGCGCGGCGACCTTCCCGCGTCGAGAGGTCTTCAATATCCGCGACCTTGGGCTCTGGCGGGGCGGGAGCGGCCATACTTCCCTTAAATCTTCCCGGCTTTAAAAAATCTCCCTTGCCCGTGCCCTCACCGCTCAATACGCCTGAAGAAATTCTGCGATTCGTTTGACGGCCAGCGACGCTCATGGCAGGACTTGATGCCCTTGAAGAGATTTTTTGGTGCGTCAGGCCTGAGAACCGTCTCGACGGAGTCTCACCAAAAGTTCTTTCTCCAATCCCGTCTGGACGAGCATGCTGAAAAGGACATTCTGGAGATTTATTATGTCTGCGGCTGGAGTGTGTCGGCGACGCCCGGTAGTCACGGTAAGCCAAGGGCAGGGGGAGGCTCCAGGAATGTGCGCCGGGACCGCAGCCGTTCCATGGTGGCCTCGCGGGGGATGCCCCCTGCGGGGTGCGAGGCCACCCTTGGCAAATCAGAAATAAAAATAATTTGAAACTTTTTACCACGACAGCAGCCCGTGGCTCTTCTTGTAGTTCTTGAAGGCCATCCAGACGGCGTTGGCGGCGGTTTTGCCGGCGTCTTTCCGGGCGTCGTCGTCCTCTTTGGGCGCTTTCTTGCGCTTGATGTCGGTGACGGGGACCAAGGCGGTGAAGATCTCCCAG
>CAYUKJ010000020.1:0-8821 GCA_964445245.1 uncultured Methanosarcinales archaeon
CCCGGGGCCGGTCGTCTGCCTCGTCAGCCTGGGCTTGGGCCGCTGCGGCGGCTTGGCTGGCTTGTTCAGTCTGTGATGGGGACGAGGCGGGCGTGGTTGAGGCCGTGCTGGAGGCTGGCGCAGTGGAGGCGGCGGCATTCGCGGCCGCGGTCGCGGCGTCCCCGTTTGCTTTGAGGCCGGCGAAGAGGCCGGAGAGGGCCGCCCAGCCCTCTTCGCCGTTCCATGACGCGGAGCCATCCTCCTTGAAGAGGATGCTCTTGTCGATGTCGAGGGTGAGGCGGATGCGCTCGCGCCCTGCAAGCAGCTTCGAAAAGTCGATTTCTCCCGAGTTGGCCGAGAACCCGGCCCCGGCCGCCGTGCCGGCGACGCCGGCGGAGAGGCTGGAGCCCTGGTCGCCCGCAGGATTCGTGACTTCTGGTGCGCCGGAACTTGCGGCGCCGTCTTGCGCGTCCTGGCCGGCTTCCGCCGCCTGGCCAGTGGCGCCGTTGAGCATGCTGTTGATAGTGGCAAGGACGCCGTCCTGGCCCTGGCCGGCTTGTGTGGCGACGTCGCTGGCCTCTGTGATGGCCTCTGTCGTCTCAGGTGGCACCTCAGGGGATCCGCTTTCAGCCTGAGGCGCAGTCTCCTCCGGGGAGGGGACTGTTGGCGGAGCCTCAAGTTCAGGGGCGGGCGGGAGGCTGCTGTCCCCGCCGCCGGCTTGGGCCTGGGCGAGCGCCTCTTCGAGGAGGCTCATGGGGACGGGCTCGGGCTCGACGCTGTCGGTGGGGGGCTCCGCCGGGGTCGAGTCGTCAGTGGATTGGCCGGATGTTTGCGCAGAGGATGCGTCGGCCATCGCGGCTGCGGCCTCCAGGAGGCCGAGGTCGGGCACCGCGTCGCTTGCGCCGCCAGCCGTGTCGAAGGAGAACCCATCGGTGAGGCCGTCGGAGATCGCGGAGAGGGCCTCGTCGGTGTCGGTGGAGGCCGTTACGGTGCTGGTGCTGGCGTCCGAATCCGAGGTGGAGGTGCTCGTGTCGGTGACGCGCGTCGTGCGCGAGGAGATTGGCGTCGAGGTGTCGCTGCCGTCCGGCGAGGTTGTCGTCTCGACGGTCGTCGTCTCGCTGGGCTCGGGCGGGTTCGCCTTCAGGCCGTTGGCCGTGGAGAGGCCCGCCGAGATTCTGCCGGTGGCGCCGCCGAGGGCGGCGTCCCGGATGGCGTCCGCGTTGGGCAGGGCGCCTAGCGCGGCGGCCTCGAGCGCGAAGGCGGCGCTGGAGAGGAGGATGGTGCCGATCACAAAGAGGGCCGCAAGGCGTGCGGCGGTGTCAGGATGGGTGGCGCGTGTCATGGGGGGCTCCTGGGTGTTGCGATGGGAGGAGTGTGAATAGGCGTGAAGGGGAATGAAAAAAAAGAAAAAAAAGTCGTCATGCGGCCTTAGTCGAAGATGCTGCCGACGACGCGGCTGATGAAGCTCGATCCGACGTGGCGGAAGAAGCTTGGGCCGAAGACGCCCCAGCCGTCGACGCTCTCTTCGAACTCTTCCGACTGCGAGAACGCGTCGATGTCGAGGGATTGCCCGGCTTCCGCGGCCTTGTTGGCGGCGAACTCCTGGGACGACTCGCTCGCGGACGAGGAGCTGTCCAGCAGGTCCAGCAGCGACGTGCTCAGCGTGTAGACATCCGCCGAGTCGCTGGACTCGGTGTCCACTTCTGAGAGGGCATCGATCTCGTGCGTGCTCGACGTCCAGCCTTCTTCGGAGCTGGAGGCCACGATGCTTTTGCTCTCCGCGCTGTTGATGGCCGTGATCTGCACCAGCGAGAACGCCTTGTCGTCTTCGAGTGCGAAGAAGTTGTTCTTCTCGAACGCGGCTTCCTCGTTCTCGAACTCGTGGAAGGTGTCCAGGGCGTGCATCGCGTCGAAGCTGTCCGTCGAGATGGAGGACTCGTCCAACTCATCGGAGAGGAGCGTCATGAGGGCGGACTCCGCATCGGCCTGCTCCTCGCTGGTTTCCAGCGATTCCTCGATGGCGGCGAACTCGTCCTCGCTTAGCTCCAGGCTTTCTTCGCTCTCAGACCAACTGGTGTCGACGTCGGTGCCATGGTCGTGGCCGCCGTCGGCGAGCGCGGACCCCAATAACGTCAAAGAAAGGGCCAAGACTGCTGCTATGTGTCCTAACCTTCGCATTTTATTCCACCTCACTACTCGCGGTCAATGAACCGTCGTGCCGGGAGCGTAATTGTGGAACTATAAATAATTTACTCACTACGAAATGGATGCAATTAAACACCATTAGATTATAATTAATGTTCATTTCATAGTAGTATATTGTGGTGTTCTTTTGTGGCGCTTAGCCTCGATTGCAGAATGTCTGGAGCAGTGGCCCGCTGACCCGAAAAAAGCGGGAAACTTATAGGGAAAATAAATGCGGCATCCCTACTCAGGGGCCACTGTCTTCACGTACCGCTCGTTAATCCGGCCCCAATGGAGGTTGGCGAAGAATGTGTCGAGATATTTGGGCCGGTCTGGGCCGACGTCGGCGTGGTAGGCGTGCTCAAAGACATCCAAGGCGATGATCGGGATGGCGCCCCAGACGGCTCCCTGGTGGTGGGAGTCGCACAAAAAGTTCCGGATCCGGCCGTCGCTTGGGTCCAGGCAGGTGATGGCCCAGCCGAGGCTGGCCGCCGCCGTCATCTTCATGTCCTGCTGCCAGGCATCTAGGCTGCCGAAATCGGCGATTAGCTTCTTGACGATCGGCAGTCCCGGGCCTGCCGCCCCGTCGCCGCCCAGGTTCTCGAAGTAAATTTCATGGAGGATCTGCCCGGAGGCGTTGAAGGTCTCCTTGCGCTTGAGCTCGCCGAAGGCCGAGTAGTTCGCGTTCGCCTTCGTCTTGTCGGCCTTCTCCAATTCCTGCTCGATTTCGTTGCGCTTGGCGACGTAGCCTGCGTAGTGCTTGCTGTGGTGCCAGGTCAGGACTTTCTCCGAGATGCCCCTGAGGGCGCCGTAGCCGTAGAGGAGGGGTCGGACTGCGAAGGTGGATGCCATAGAATCACCTCTTAGAGTGGGTTGAAGAAATGCCCGGGCGTATAAAAAGGTTGTTTTCTGTGAGCCGGCGCCGCATCGCATCAAATGAATTTGTCTAGGGGGGACTGGGCGGGCGCGTGGAGGAGGGATTTGAGGGCCAGCATGTCGTGCTCCAGGGCGGCGGCAAGCGGCGGGTTGTGGAGGACGGCGGCCGGGTGATACGAAGGGAAGGCTGTGAAGCGGAGGCCGTCGACGGTCATGGGGCGGGCCCTGCCGTGGAGGGCCCCGATGCCTTGGATGCGGGCCATGCCGCTGGGGTCGAAGCCGGCCAGGACGTACTTGGTCGCGTAGTTGCCCAGCGTCACGATGACGGCGGGCCGCATGCGGCGTATCTGCTCAAGCAGGTAGGGCGTGCAGGCCCGGATCTCCTCGGGCGCCGGGTCGCGGTTGCCCGGGGGGCGGCACTTGACGACGTTTGTTATGTAGTAGTCGGCGTCGCGCAGGTCGATCGAGTCCAGCAGCCGCGTGAGGAGCTGGCCGGCGCGGCCCACGAAGGGCTTGCCCTGAAGGTCTTCCTGCTCGCCTGGGGCCTCCCCGATGAAGAGGACGCGGGCCGACGGGTTGCCGCGCCCGATGACGACTTGCGTGCGGCCCTGATGGAGGGCGCACTTTGTGCAGGCCGGCAGCTCTGTAAGGAGATCCATGGGGCGCGGAGAAACACCGCCGGTTTAAATGGGTTTCAGCCTTCGATGAGCTGGGCGTCCAGGAGCGTCCCGTCGACGCGGCCGTCCTGGTTCGTGTCAAGGGCCTCCAGGAGCATCCGCGCGGCCTGCGCGTAGCGGTCGTTCGCGGGCGCGGTGCGGGCGGCCGGCGTGTATTCGCACAGGGTCTCCCCGGGGTAGCTACGAGGAATCGTGACCTTGAGGTCTCCGCCGTCCTCGCGGGCGACCCGCCAGTGGCAGCCTCCCGCGATCTGGCCGTCAGGGACGGCGCCGGCGGCAAAGCGCCCCTTGTACAGGAACTGGTTGTTGACGCTGCACTCCTTCGTCTTGTTCTGCTCATGCGAGAGGAGGATCTCGATCGTGTTCCGCCCGGCCTGGAGGCGGGCGGGGGGGATGTCGACCTCGAAGGGGTCGCCTAGGTGCTTGAATTTGAGGTTGTAGGTGTCGAGGTCGTATAGCTGCCAGCCGTTGACGACGACCGAGCTGGTCCACGAGAAGCTTGAGAACGAGAAGACGTGGGCTTCTTCAAGGGCCAACAGCCCCGGCAAGTGGACGGTGTTGGTGCAGTTGCGCATCGCGACTAGGACCTGCGCCGAGAGGTTGGAGCGGCCGGGCGGCGGCGGCGCGGGAACGTAGGTGTACTCGATGTAGGAGTCCGGGTAAAGGTCTGAGCGGAAGGTGTTCGTGCTCTCAAACTGGTAGGCGGTGCTTTTCGTCTGCTTGGCGAGGGCGCGGATCTGGTTGGCGAAGTCCTGGTAGACCTTGTCCAGCTCGGCGGCGTTGTCGCTGTTGGCGAAGTGGCTGCACGAGGTGCACCGGCATTGGCCGCCGCAGTCGGGGTCGCAGCAAGCCGTCTGGAGCAGGTTGTTGGCGGCCACGGGGTCCAGGGCGAACCCGACGGACCAGATGCGGTAGCCTTTGCTTGCGGCAATGCGGGCGAACTCGATCATCTCCCGCACGGGGCCTGGGCTGTTGTCAGACCCGGGCTGGCAACTCCCGCCCCCAAAGCAGCTGTTGGCCCGCCCGTCGGTCATGATTAGGATGGCTTTGACGATGTTGGGGTCCGTCGACTCGGTGTCGAGGATCCGCTCGGCGCCGCGGATGCCGCAGCTGACGCAGGTCGCGTAGCCGGACACCTGGTTCTTGAGGGGGACTGGGTCGCGGGTGAGCGAATGCCATTCGGATACGTCGCGCTCAAAGGCCACAAGGCCCAGGCGGTTGCCGCTGGTGCCGCCGGAGGTGTTGAGGATGATGTCGATGAATTTCTTGTCGACGCACTTGGCCACCTCCTTCTTGGAGCCGCCGGCGCAGCCTTGGACGACGCCCCGGATGGAGTCGTCCATGCTGCCGGACACGTCGGTCACCATCACGACGTCGACCTGCTCGTGGGTCACGGCCTCGACGGTCGTGTTGGGGGCGCTGCCGAGGCGGACGAGCACGTTGGACTGGCTCATGTCGGCGTAGTTGAGGCGGCTCCGGAAGGCCGAGTCTGGCAGAGCGTGGTCGGCGCGGCTCGTCGTCGCGTTGTCCTCGATGATGGGCTGGCCGTTGACGGTGAACTCGAAGCCCAGCGGCGTGTTCTGCTGGATGTCGTAGTGGACGCGGCTCGAGAGGGCGGTGAGCGTGCCGGGGACGTAGAAGCTGCCGTAGTAGTTGATGTTCTGGCCGCTGATGCCTGGCAGCTCGAGGCGGCCCGTCTGCGTCGCGGGCCGCACAGGAGGCCGCGACGTCGCGTACTCGATCCGCAAAAAGCCGCCCCCGACGTACTGGATCGTATTGCTGGCGCGCTGGAAGGCCAGGCTGAGGTTGTTGGGCATGCCCAGCTTGAGGAGGGGGGCGCACTTGGTGAGGTCGTAGGTGTTGAGGAACTCGAGGTTGATGTATTCCTGGCCGCACTTGTTGGCGTTGATGAAGAGCTCAAAGTCCGTGCCCACGTTGAGGGTGAGTGTCATGGAAAGGATTTCTGCGCCGACGGGGACGGCCGGGACCGACTTTTGGAGGACTCCCTGGGACTCGAAGCCGCCGAAGGTGACAAAGGCGTTGTTGTAGTAGAGGGGGGGCATCTGCGTCGCATTGGGGTTGATGTAGAGGGTGCCGTTCTCGACGCGCAGCGTCACGACGCTGGGAAGCGAAAAGGTCCCGACAAACGTGTCCTCGCGCCGGCCGCACTCGTAGAAGGCGCTCTGGAGCGTGTCGCAGAAGTTCTGGTCCTTGATGTAGGCGAAAAAGCGCCGCTTGTTGAAGTAGCCGGTCCCGTCAATGACAAAGGTGTGCTCAGCTGGGACGGGGTCGTGGCGGTGCTCCTGCCAGAATTCGACGATCTCGCCGATGGCAGGATTGAACGACAGGGCCCGGAAGGGGAACTCCTTCTGGGGGAGGAGGGGCCCAAGGTACTTGTCAGAGAGCGTCGGGTCGAAGGTGGAAAGCAGTAAAAGCGACATGACGCCCACCAGGACGGCGGCCGTGAAGTAGACGAGGAATTCGACGGTGCGCATGCGGGCACGACGGGGTTTGGGCCGGTCACCTCTTTTGGCGCACGCGCCGGTGCGCTATTAAAAGCTTGCGGTGAAGGCGGCACGCCTGAATCCTGGACCCAACCCAAGCTTTATAAAGCGGGCGGCGTGTCTTTCCTGCCTTGAACGGGAGGATTGGGCAAGGATGGCGTTGAAGCTGACAGTGGAAGGGCTCACGGCGCACCGGGGGGCCCTCATCCGGCTTATGGAGCGGGCCAGGTCCTGGCCCGGCCTGCGCTTTGCTGACGTCCGGATTGTCGTGGCCCAAGCCAAGTATGGCAGCGCCTTGGACGGCGCGCCCCATGCGGCCGGCGCGGACGCTTCGTTGGGCTTTGGCGCGCGCGTTCTGGCCGGTGAGCCGGCCGCCCCCGGCTTTTTCGGGGAGCGCCTTGGGGCCGCCGACCTTCCCCGCCTCGCCTCCCGCGTCGAGGCAGGCCTGCGCATCGCGCTGGACCGGGCGCGGGAAAGCAGCGCCCACAAACGCAGGCTCATGGCAACTCCCGCGGGGGGCTCCCTGTATAGCACCAAATTGGCGCCGGTGCCGGCAGTGCGCGCCCGCATCCGGGCCCGCCCAAAAAAGTCGCCTCGCGCCGCCTCCCTGGCCGCCCTGCAGGCCCGCGCGGAGGCAGCCTCCCGTGCAGCCGCCCGGACGCCGCACGTCATCTACAACAGCACATCGCTGGTCACTGGCCTTGCGCGCCGCCTGTTCTTGAGCACGGAGGGGGCCTGCATCGACGAAGAGGCGCTGTTTACGCAGGGGATGCTTGCGGAGATCGCCCGCAGGGGGGACGGCATTCCGGAGGAGAATTATGACTATGTGGGGGCCCGCGCAGGCCTAGAGGCCCTCGACGGCCGCAACGCCTACGGGTGGACCTTCGAGGAGTTCTCCTGCCGCCTCACGGCCGAGACCGTTGAGCTGGCCGGCAGCCCCTGGTGCCCCGGGACCCCGGGCCCGGTGGCCGTCGTCTGCGACCCCCACTTCATGGCGCTCGTCGTCCACGAGACCTCGGCAGGGGGCCATCCGGCCGAGGCCGACCGCGTCCTCAAGAAGGAGACCGCCTATGCGGGCCGCAGCTTCTTCTACCGCGGCCCGTCCGACAACCTGCTGGGCAAGCGCATCGCATCCCCCCTTGTCACCATCACTATCGACACGAGCGCGGACAGCTACGGCAAGACCGTCTACGACGACGAGGGCGTCGCCGGCACATCTGTCGTGACCTGCCAAGGCGGCATCCTCAAGGCCTTCATGCACAGCCGCGAGTCGGCCTCAATCCTGGGCATGCAGCCCAACGGCTGCATGAAGGCGACCGACCCTGTCTATGTGCCGCTTGTGCGCATGCCCAACACGTACGTGAATCCCGGAAAGACCTCGCCGGCCTCGATCCTGCGCTCCGTCAGGGACGGCTGGTACCTCTGCGGGCACAGGACGCCTTCGATCTCGGAGTCGCGCGAGAACTTCACGATCACGGCCCGCCGGACGTATCGGATCCGGAACGGCCGGCTCGGCCAGCTCTACCGGGGCGGAGGCCTCATCTCGGACACGCATGCCTTCTGGCGCAGCGTCGACCGCGTCGGCACGGACCTGAAGATTTTCGGGATCCCCAACTGCGGCAAGGGCGTCCCGATGCAGACGTGCCCCGTCGGGAACGGCAGCCCCACCGTCCGCGCCCGGGCGCGCGTCTTCGGGAGGAAGCCATGACGGCGGTTACGCAGCTGCGCCGATGCGTCCGCGACGCTGTCCGGCTCGTATTACGCCAGCCAGGCGTCGAGGCCGTCGAGGCCTTCGCGGCCGCAAACGACCACCGCATCTGCAGGCTCAACTACACCTCCGACATCCCGTGCAACGGCGTCGAGGAGCCGAAATCGACGCACGAAGTCGGCCTCGGGCTCCAAGTCGTCTTCTCGGCGAAGGCGGGGCGCTGCCTGGGCTTCGGCAGCGAGCCGGGCGACCTTTCGAGGCGGGGGATTCAGCGCGCCCTGGAGAAGGCGCGCCTGGGCGCCGTGCCCGACCCCCACTTCAAGGCCTTTCCCTCGCCGCAAGGCAAGCCGGCGTTGTCGAAGTATCACGATCCTCGGCTCTTCCGCCTCTCGGAGAAGGACTTTGTGGCGCTGGGCTGGAGCGGCCTGCGCGGGGCGCTGGGCGTGTTTGCGCGCGCACGCCTGCGCGAGGGCCTCATCGTCGGCGGCGACGTGACCATCCTGGGCGAGCGGATGGCGGTCGCCTCCAGCGCCGGCATCGACGCCGCTGACGAATCGACGATCTGCATGGCGACGCTGACGGCGATGAGCGAGCGCGACGCCGCCAAGGGGACCGGATGGGCGATGGCCACTGACCTGGCCGCCTTCCGGCCAGAGCGGGCCGGTGCGCAGGCGGCCGCAAGCGCGCTGGCGACGCGGGGCGGCCAGGTGCTGCCCAGCGGTGCCTACCCCGTCATCCTGGGCCCGCAGCCCGTCGCTGACTTGGTCGACAACATGGTCGGGCATGCGCTCAGCCTCGACCAGCTGGATGCGGGCGCCTCGCCTTACACGGGCCGGTTCGGAGCCCGGATCATGAGCCCTCTCCTGGATATCTACGACGACGGCGCAGCCCGC
>CAYUKJ010000020.1:8831-10567 GCA_964445245.1 uncultured Methanosarcinales archaeon
ATCGGGAGCAAGGCCGTCACGTGCGAGGGCCTCCCCACCGGCCGCGCCGACCTGGTGCGCGCCGGCCGCTTCGTCGGCGTCCTCGCCTCCAGCTACATCGCCAACAAGGTCGGCCCCGCCTATTATCGTGCCGTGCCTCGCCACGGCTTCCGCTTCGCCGATGGGGGCCGCTCCTTCGAGACTGTCCCGCGCACCAGCTGCACGAATTTCTTCGTGGTGGGGGCGCGCCCGGTCCCGCTCGCGCGGCTCCTGCGCGGGATCCGCCGCGGCATCTACATCGGCCGCACCTGGTACACGTATCCGGTCAGCGGCCTTGCCGCCGGAAACTACTCGTCGACGATCGTGGGTGACTCCTACCTCATCGAGGGCGGGCGGCTGACCCGGCCCCTGCGCCCGAACACCCTGCGCATCGTCGACAACTTCGTTCGGGTCCTCTCAGACGTCCAGGGGGCCAGCACCCGGCCCCGGCCTGTCCTCGTCTGGGCCGGCCAGGGCGTCGTCGTCGCGCCCCACCTCCTTGTGCCGGGTCTTCGCGTTGAGCGCATCGGGACGGCCCAAGCGCCGGCTCATTAAATGGCTTTGGCGAAAATGTGCCTTTGCAGCCTTACAGGCGAGTCGTAGCATGTTGCATGGGTGCTACACCCAGGGGGTGGTCCCCACCAAAAACCTTCCGGTTTTTGCGGGTGCCAGGAACCCTGGGTTCCTGAGCACTTACGGGGATGGGTGCCCCGAGGGTGCGTCAATGCAACGACGAGCAGGCTGCAAAGGCCGAGCGAAGCGAGATTTTCGCCAAAGCCTCATTAAACCAAACTTTTTAAAAAGCCGCGGGCGCTTCTAGCCGGCATGGACAATGTCATCATCATCGGCGGCGGCCCCGGCGGCTGGACGGCCGCGCTCTACACGGCGCGCGCCAACCTTTCGCCGCTCGTCTTGTGCGGCAGCCAGTGGGGCGGCCAGCTCATGCTCACCACGGACGTCGAGAACTACCCCGGCTTTCCCGAGGCGATCGCGGGGCCCAAGCTCATGGAATTGTTCCGGGCGCAGGCGCAGCGCTTCGGGGCGCGCATCCTGGAGGAGGACGCCGAGGCGATTACGCCCATTGAGGGCGGCTACGAAGTCCAGGCAGGTGGGGCGGCGCATCTGGCCCGCTCGCTGATCATCGCGACGGGCGCCTCCGCCCGAATGCTCGGCCTGCCCAGCGAAAAACAATACCTGGGCCGCGGGGTCTCGACGTGCGCGACCTGCGACGGCTATTTCTTCCGCGACAAGGACGTCGTCGTCGTGGGCGGCGGGGATTCGGCCTTGGAGGAGTCCTTGTTCTTGGCCAAAGTCGTGCGCTCGGTGCGCCTCATCCACCGCCGCGACAGCCTGCGCGCCTCCAAGATCATGCAGGACCGGGCCAAGAGCAGCCCGAAGATCTCGTTTGTCTGGAATTCGGAGGTCGTCGAGGTTGTGGGCGACGGCAAGAGGGTGACGGGCGTGCGCGTGAAGGATGTCGAGTCCGGCGAGGCGCGCCTGCTGCCCTGCGCCGCGCTCTTTCTGGCGATCGGCCACATCCCGAACACGAAGCTCGTCGAGGGCCTGCTCGAGCTGGACGCGCACGGCTTCATCGTCACGGACAAGCGCACCCGCACGAACCGGCCCGGCGTCTTTGCGGCCGGCGACGTCTCGGACCCCGTCTTCCGGCAGGCCGTCACCGCCGCGGCCTCCGGCTGCCAGGCCGCCCTCGAAGTGGA
>CAYUKJ010000021.1:0-10526 GCA_964445245.1 uncultured Methanosarcinales archaeon
CAAGACGTCGTTGACGCGCCGCCCGTAGAGGGTGTGGAAGACGTGGTAGTGCTTGCGGCCGTCCGAGAAGTGCTCGATGACGAGCTCGCGGTCGTGCGGAACCGTCGAGAAGGCGGCCTGCTCCTTGAAGTATTCGTAGATTGCGTCCCGGCCGGCCTCATCGACGCAGAGATAACCGTCCAGGAACTGGAGGGTCTCGGCCTTTGAGGAGTGGCGCAGGTGCTGGGCCATCAGGCGCCGGAAGCGCTGGACCTCGAGGGCCAGGCCGAAGGAGAGGGGGAGCATCTCGCTAAACCATGAGGGGACAGTGGGGGTGCGGCCTGCGCTGGCCTTGACGACGGCGGTGAGGCCCAAGGAGTGCTGGAACTCGTAGGTCTCGCCCCCCAGGACGAAGACGTCGCCGCGCTTGAGGCGCTCCAGGAATGGCTCGGTGATGCTGCCGATGACGTACGGCCCCAGGCGGACCTTGACGTTCGTCTCGTCGGGGATCGTGCCGACATTCGTCATGTAGAGGACTCGAGCAAGCCTCCCCCGCCGGCCGATCATCTGCGTGCCCTCGTCGTACCAGATCTTGGAGTAGACATTGCGGTCCTCGAGGGCCGCGTGCTCGCCGGCCAGGTACTTCACTATGCTATGGAAGTCCTCCCAGGGCAGCTCGGTATATGGGTAGGCGCGCCGGACGCTCCGCCAGACCGTGTCGGCGGAGACTTTGCCCTCGAGGGCGAAGCCGAAGACCTGCTGCGCCAGGACGTCCAGGCAGTTTTTCGGTATGGCTATCGTGTCGATCCTGCGCTCGAGCGCGGCCTTGAGGAGGACGGCGCACTCGACGAGATCGTCGCGGTCAAGCACGATGATGCGGCCCTTGGCCTGCTCGTGGAGCTTGTGGCCCGAGCGGCCGATGCGCTGGAGGGCGCGCGCTACAGACTTGGGCGACCCGAGGAGGATGACGAGGTCGATGTAGCCGATGTCGATGCCCAGCTCCAGGGAGGTGGAGCAGACGACGGCTTTTAGCTGGCCTGCCTTGAGCTGGTTCTCGACGCGCAGGCGGTGCTCCTTGGAGAGCGAACCGTGGTGGGCCGCGATCAGCGAGGCGGGCGGCTCGGGAGGCTCGTCTTCGCGTCCATCCGGCTCCGTTTTATCGTGAGCAGCCTTCTTCAAGCGGCCGTTTTCGTCCTCGATGACCGCATAATGGCGCGGAAAGCGCATCTTGAGGTGGTGGACGACGCGCTCAGTCGCCGCGCGCGTGTTCGTGAAGATGAGCGTCGTGCGGTGGGACTGGATGAGCTCGTCGATCCGCTGGTATGTGGCCTCCTCTATGTGGCTGTAGGGGGCCGTGACGAGGCTCTTGACTGGGGAGAGGACCTTGAGGTCGAGCTGCTTGAACGCCTGGGAGTCGACGATCTTGCAGGGCCGCCACTGCCCTGCGTCGTCCTTGCCGACCAAAAACCTTGCCACGCCGTCAAGGGGCGCGACGGTCGCCGACAGGCCGACCCTGCAGAACGTGGAGCGGTTCGCCAGGCGCTCAAGCGTCAGGGCCAGGTGCGTCCCGCGCTTGCTTGCGGCCATCGCGTGGATCTCGTCGACTACCGCCCACTCGACGCCTCCGAAATACCCTGCGAATCGCGGGCTTGTGAGCATGATTGCAAGCGACTCAGGGGTCGTCACAAGGATATGCGGGGGTTTCTTTGTCATGGCGGCCCGCTCGGCCTTCGACGTGTCGCCGGTGCGCGTCAGGACGCGGATACCGAAGCGCGCCCCCGCCAGCGCCTCCATCTCCGCCAGCGGCTCGAGGAGGTTGCGCTGGATGTCGCGGCTGAGGGCCTTGAGCGGCGAGACGTAGACGCAGTAGACGCGGTCCTCCAACAGCTTCGCGCATGCCAAATCGATGAGCTCGCTGAGGATGCTCACGAACGCGCTCAGGGTCTTGCCGCTGCCTGTCGGGCTTGAGATGAGTAGGTTTTCGCGGGCCCGGATGAGGGGAATCGAGAAGCGCTGGGGGGGCGAGAAGCCCCCGAACTTGGAGCGGAACCACTGCCTGACAAGCCCATTGAAGCTCCCATAGAGCTGCTCGTCCGGGAATGGCGTTGTGAGGTGCTCAATCATAATGTTCTATATAGTTATTATTTGCTTGTAAATTTTATCATCCCAAGTAAAGAGCATTTCTTTTAAAACCTTGGCCGGTATGGCCAGTGATCTATTGCCGTTCAGATACTTATTGCCGTTTAGAAGAATAGCGGTCGAGGGTAGCGTAGATAGCGTCCGTGTAGCCGGGCCGATGGGGGCAGCGTTTTGATTCTGGGACCGTGATGGCCACGGTGTCGCCCATCGTGTATGCGTCAAAGTAGTCTCGAGCGCTTTGGAACCGGCCGAAGTGGTAGCATTTCCCGTCGAGGCCAGCGACATACGCGTTGAATTTCGGGGCGTTTTCGCCGTCGTCAGGATTGAACTCTTCACGGAGAACGGGAGGCTCAGCGATCACTCCCACGACGACGTGGGGCTGGGAAGGGCCGTGCTTTTCGATGTCTTTGAGGCGAAGCACTCCAACCAACCCTAAGCCTGCGACCGTAGAGCCGATGAGGATGCCTTCAATAGTCCGCATTCGCATTTTTCAAGGAGGGGCAAACAGATATAAAAACATTTCTATTTTTACCACTACTTAGTGTTAATATTTAATTATTTACCATATTACAAATCCGCATAGAACTCGTTCACAATGTAGAGCGTCGGGTGCGGCAAGGTGAGCGACAGCGCCTCTGAATACTCGAACATCCCGTATGCGTCCGGCAGCTGCTGGGGCTCTTTGATCCGGACGATGACGGCCAGCCAGTCCTCGCGGTGCTCATGCTTGTGCTCGATGCGTCGGTCTACTCTCCCTTTCTCGCCAAAGAGACGCTCGGCGAGCTTGAGCGCGTGGGCGTCCGCGTCGCCCTCCACCTCCTCACTGGGCAGGACATATGTGTCCCCCTCCACGTTCTTCAGGATCACCTCGTCATCATCCGTGACGGCCATGAGGTAGAGCTTGCGGGGCATCATGCGCACAGGTCAGGTGGAGGTTATTAAAGTTTCCGTAACGATGATTCGCAGAATACCAGCACTATTTGGAATGAGCCGGGGTTCCGGGGCCACCCCGCAGGCACCAAAAACACCCTTCGGGCGTTTTTGCAGGGATCGCACTCCTGCGGAGTGCGACCGGACGACCCCCGGCCCACGGAACCCGGCCACTCCGCTGCACACGCGCTGAACCTTTTGGGCCATCGCGGGCATCGTGGGCTGGCCTTTCGTGCAGCCCACGATTCTGCGGCTCATTCCAGTCCCAAGCTCTCCAGGATCAATCCGGGCCGAAACGGCTCCAGGTCCGCATAGTGCTGCCCCGTCCCCAGGTAGAGGATCGGCTTTCTCACGACATAGGCGATCGAGAGGGCGGCGCCGCCCTTCTCGTCGACGTCAGCCTTGGCGAGGATGATGCCGTCGATGCCGACGGCCTCGTCGAATACCTGGGCCTGCTCGACGCAGTCGTTGCCGGTTATCGACTCGCCGACGAAGAGCTTGAAGTCAGGGCTGTTGACGCGCACGACCTTCTTGAGCTCGGCCATGAGGTTGTCGTTGGAGTGCAGGCGGCCGGCCGTGTCGATGAGGACCACGTTGAGGCCGTTGGCCTTCGCGTGCGCCACCGCGTCGTACGCGACTGCGGCCGGGTCGGCCTGGTAGCCCTGCTTGATGAGCCGCACGTCCAGGCGCCGTGCGTGCTCCTCGAGCTGCTGGATCGCGGCGGCCCGGAAAGTGTCGGCGGCGGCCATCACGACGGAAAGGCCATTCGACTTGAAAAGGTATGCAAGCTTCGCCAGCGTCGTCGTCTTGCCGCTCCCGTTGACGCCGATGACGCAGATGACATACGGCGACTTCGACTTCGCCAGCCCGACGAGGTCGACGGGCGGCGCGCTCAGGATCTCAAGGACGGAGCGGCGCAGCGCCTCCGTCACGATCTCCTCGACGCCGGCCCGCGAGACGCGGTTGCTGCACAGCTGCTGGCGCAGGTCCCCCTTGATCTTCTCGATGACGGCGACGGCCACGTTGTTCTCCATGAGGACGACTTCGAGGTCCCAGAAGACCTCGTCGAATTTCTGCGGTGAGAGGTTGATGGTCGTGAGGCGCTCCTTGACGCGCTCCAGGATCGTGGGGCCGCGGGTGCTCTCGCCGCGCTCAGGTGGGGCTGGCCTTGCGAGGACGCCTTCGTCGGCCTGCGCCTCCGCCAGGACGCTCCCCATGGAGAGTCCTTGGCGGGTTTTTGGCCCTCCGCCGTGGCCGGTCGCCTCGACGACCTCCTGCTCGACGGCATTGTCCGTCTTGGCGAAGAAGCGCTCCTCGACGACCTCGCGGCGCACCGCCGACTCGGCCACCTGGCTCGTCACCCGACCCAGCGCCGCCTTCAGCCGGTCGCGCAGCTGCTTGAACATCACGGCCCCCTGGCCTCTAGGAGCGCCGCCGCCTGGGTCAGGCCTTCCAGGGTCTCCTGCCGATACCCCTCCAATTCCCCGATCTGGCCCTGCAGCATCGCCTTAGTCCCTTCCAGGCTCTTCTTGACGACGATGTCGGAGCCGACGTTAACGAAGAGGTCGCCGGCCTTCGAGAGGGTGCCTGCCGTGAAAATCCCGTTGGCGACTGGGACGAGGACAACGGCCCCGTCCTTGACGGCCCCCAATTCATCGAGCTGGAGGACCATCCTGCGCAGGTTCAGGAGCTGCTCGTCCAAGGTCTGGAGGAGGGCGCGCAACTGCGTGAGCTGCTGCGCATACAGCGCGGCCTCCGCTCCGGAGCCGGCCTCCGCCCCATCGTCTTCGGCCGGGTTTCCTGATTTTCCTTTCGGATTGTCCGTCGCCTGAGGCATCTTCGCGGACAATCCCGGCGCGTTTATAAAGATTTGCGGCAGTCATGAGAACCGGGGGAAAAAACTCCGGTGGCTGCTCACAAGGCTTAAAAAGAGAGCGTCTGCCCGGCCACATGATGGCAAAACGGACTTATCCGACCAAGAAATCCGGCCGCCGGACGCGCCCCGCAGCCCTCATCATCGGCATCGTCATCTTCGCTGCCGCCGCCGGGACAGCCCTCTTCCTCAGCCTCCGCGACAGCGCCGACCCGTCCTGCCCCAAGGGCAGGGACCGCGACGTCTGCCTCATCGATGCCGCGCTTCTCACAAAAGACCCTGCCAAGTGCGACCAGATCAAGGACGAGAAAAAGCACGACTGGTGCTACCTTGAGCTCGGGGAGCAGACCCTCAACGAAACACTGTGCGACCGGATCACGGCACCGATGAGCCGGGACGCCTGCAAAAGCAATATCGCGGTCACCAACGACAGGCTTGAGCGCTGCGCCACCCTCTCTTCCTCCTACTGGCGCGACATCTGCCTGGTCCACTTCGCATTCTCCAGGGGCGCCTTCCAGCTCTGCCTCAACATCACGAACACGACGATCCAGGAGAACTGCCTCTACGATTTCGGCAAGAAAAACAGGGAATGGGAAAGCTGCGACGCCATCAAGACCGGCGCGCGTCGCGACAACTGCCTCTACTTCGTCGGCTCCGCCACGAACGCCACGCTCACCTGCGACCAGATCGTCGAGAAGGGCGTGCGCGACGCCTGCCGCCTCAAGCTCGCCGTCCGCATGAACGACACCGAGTCCTGCGGCCTCCTCTTCAACAAGGGGCTGCGCGAGGTCTGCAAGGACCGGATCGCCGGCAACTTCACCGGCCCGGACCGGTCCGTGACCGTCGACATCCCGCCGCCCGGCTCAACTTAGTGACCTGCTGGCGAGCCACAGACCGGCTCTGTCCGGAATGTGCCTTTGCTGCCTTAAGGGCGAGCGACATCATGACTGCCATCAAAATGACGAGGGGGTCGCCCCCTCCGGGGACACGGCATCATGAAGGATTCCAGTCACATCGCGAGCAGGCAGCAAAGGCCGAACGAAGTGAGATTACGGACAGAGCCTCACAGACCTAAAACTATAAAAAGACCGAGGCCAATAGGACCGGCATGAATCGGGCCACAAGCCTCCTCTTCGGCCTCATCGGGGCAGGGCTTCTAGCATGGGGCTTCGCTCTTGCGCCGACGGGCCCGGGGCAAGCCATGGCCCGCTTCGCCGCAATCTTCCTCGGCATGTCCGGACTCATCCTCGTCTTCGTGTTTGCGGAACGAAAATAGGCACCATTGCGGGGATTTCTGCGCCGACTTTCCGGGTGCGTTGAAAGCCTCGCTGCGCTCGCCCTTGCTGGCCTGCTCGGCCTTGCCCTTCCGCAGGCGCGGGCGGGACCACCCCGCAGGGGGCTTCCCCCGGTCCCTGCCGCACTCGCACCGAGTCAGGCCTCGCCCTTAAGGCCAGCAAGGGACACTTTCAACGCACACCGCCTTTCCAAAAAGCTTAAAAGGCGCCGGGCGCTACACGGGTCCAATCCACGCACTAAAGACAAACGAGGTGGGACGATGAGCATTTCCAACCAAATCAAGACTGCCGTCTTTCTCGCCCTCCTGACCGGGCTCCTCCTCTTTGTGGGCTATCTCATTGGCGGCCGGACCGGGCTGGCCATCGCCCTTGCCATTTCGCTTCTCATGAACTTCGTGAGCTTCTGGTTCTCCGACAAGATCGTCCTGGCGATGTACCACGCCAAGGAAGCCGACCCACGGGCGCACCGGCGCCTCCACGAGCTCGTCGCCGACCTAGCCCGCCAGGCCCGCATCCCCAAGCCCAAGGTCTACATCGTCGAGAACGCCTCGCCCAACGCCTTCGCGACCGGGCGCAGCCCCGAGCGCGCCGCCGTCGCCTGCACGACGGGCATCCTTGGCCTCCTCAGCGAGGACGAGCTGCGCGGCGTCCTCGCCCACGAGCTGGCCCACGTCAAGAACCGCGACACACTCATCGCGACGATTGCGGCCACGATCGCCGGCGTCATCAGCTACATCGCTCACATGGCCCAGTGGGCCCTCATTTTCGGGCGCGGCGGCGACCGCGACCGCGGGGCCGGCGGCCTCCTCGGCGGCCTCGTCCTCATCATCCTCACCCCTCTCATCGCGCTCATCCTCCAGCTGGCGATCAGCCGCTCCCGCGAGTACTTCGCCGACGAGACCGGTGCCCGCACAATCCGCAACCCCCTGGCGTTGGCCAGCGCGCTCCAGAAGCTGGAGACCGGCGTCGCCGCGCGCCCGATGCACGCTGACGCACCTGCGACGGCGTCGCTGTTCATCGTGAACCCGTTCTCCGCCAGCGCCCTCCTCAGCCTCTTCTCGACGCACCCGCCCCTCAAGGAGCGCATCCGGCGCCTTCGGGACATGCGGGTGTAAGGCCGGGCCCTCCATCCCCAACTGGTTTATAAAATCATAAAGTATTTATAGGACGCCCCCGGCCGTCATTTGGTCGCTCAGCGACGAGTATATTAACCACCTCCCTCTCCCCGGGACAGGAGGATTTGCATGCCCGACACCCCAATTGAACACTCTTCATCGCCCGCTTCCGCACCG
The DNA here is from genome assembly GCA_964445245.1 of uncultured Methanosarcinales archaeon. Classification (GTDB taxonomy): domain Archaea; phylum Nanobdellota; class Nanobdellia; order Woesearchaeales; family JAHJEM01; genus CAYUKJ01. The sequence goes on from CAYUKJ010000021.1 coordinate 7,509, forward strand.
CACGATACCCCTCTCGAAGGCAAGCCAAGGCTGCGCCACGCTGTCCACACTGTCCACCGGCGTCACCGCGAAACGCCCGCCTTCACCCCGGGCCACATCCTCCTAATCGGCCTCATCGCAATCCTCGTCGTCGTCAACCAAGTCCTCAGCCTTGACCTCCAGAACGCCGTCGACAACGGCGCCACGGGCGCGCCCGCGGCAGGCAAGGTCGGCGCCGGCAAGATCGTCGCGCCCAAGCTCAACCCGGACGGGCGCACGGTATCCCTTGCCGAGTATCCCACGATCACTTCGAACCCCTCCAAGCCCTCCACCGGCGACCAGGTGCAGGACGCCATCAACACAGTCATCCCCGTCGGCGCGCCTTTCTACGCGCAAAACGAGGCCGCAGGCGCTTCCTTCGATGACCCCCTTTCCGCCTTGAAGATCTGGGGCAATGCTGAGGGCGCCGTCCAACTCGACGCCGCGCAGACCGAGCGGTGGAACCGGCTCGTCAACCAGCAGACCTGCGACTACTGCTGCGGCAGCCCCAACCGCGTCACGGTCGTCAACCGCTGCGGCTGCGCGCACGCGGCCGCCGCCCGCGGCATCTCCAAGTTCCTCGTGAAATACCACGGCGACCAGTACTCCGACGAGGAGATCCTCGGCGAGTCCCGCCGCTGGCAGGCCCTTTTCTACCCCAAGGGCCTCATCCAGAACCACATGGTCTTCATCGGGGCGGCCGACCCTAGCACCGTGGCGAACCAGGGCGGGGGCCTCGGCATCCAGGCCCAGTTCTCCGGCCAGACAGGCTCGGGCGCCATCAATCTCGATCAAATGCCAGAAATGGTAGGAGGCTGCTAAGCATGAACCGGAACCTTGTCATCGGAATCGTCCTCGCTCTGCTCGTCGTGATATCGGCCGTCCAGGCATTCCAGCTCGCCAGCATCAAGGGCAAGCTGGGCACCGCCCCCTCGACCGGCGGCGCCGCCAAGACCACGGCCACAACGACGACGCCCACTGCTGCCGGCGGAGGCGCCACCCCGCCCGCACAGCTGCCCAGCAGCCTCGAGAACCTGCCCTCAATGGTCGGCGGCTGCTAGGCCCCCGGCTTTTTTTCTTTTCATATGGTGTCGCGCAGCGCAGCTATCGCGCTCATCGTCTCTCTGCTCATCGCTTTCCCGCTTGTCAGGGCGCTGGAGCTGCCCCCCAGCATGCAGGTCCTCAAAGATGAGCAGGTCCGCCTCGCCCAAGGCACCGGCCTCCTCGCCGCGTTCCTTGCCGGCCTCATCGCGCTGACGTCTCCGTGCGGCTTTGCCATCCTGCCCACGTACTTCGCGTTCGCATTCAAGGGGCGCAGGCGCAGCCTCCTCATGACCGGGGCGTTCACGCTGGGCCTGATGGCCGCCCTCATGCTCATCGGCCTCCTCGCAGGCCTTGCGCGGTCGTTCTTCAACCCGACCAAAGGGACGCTCGCCGTCGCCGCCGGCCTTGCCATGATCGTGTTCGGCCTCCTGACCCTCCTGAACATCGGCGTCGGGGGCATCAAGACCGCGAAGCGGCCCGCAGCGACAATCTGGGGGAACGTGGGGCTGGGGGCGGCCTTCGGAGCAGGCTGGTCGCCCTGCATCGGCGCCGTCCTCGCCGGAATCATCGCGCTGGGCGTCACGCTCGGTAATATCGGGTACAGCATGCTCCTCATGGCCGTCTTCGGGTTGGGCGTCGCCACGCCGCCCCTCGTCCTTTCCCTCCTCTCCGACAAGCTCGACTGGACCCGCGCCGCGTTCTTCACCGGCCGCCCTATCCGCTTCGCCGCAGGAAAAGCGAGATTCGAGACGCATTCCTACAATCTCCTCGCCGGCGCGCTACTCATCGCCATCGGCATCCTCATGATCGGGTATCGCGGCACGTTCTTCTTCCAGACCGATTTCGCGGACGCCCTGCCCGACGCGTTAAACGACTGGACCTTGATGGTCTGGTGGTCCACCGGCAACACCGCCGTCCGCGACTCGGCCTTCGTCCGCTCCTGGCCGGGCCAGCTCATTGGCGCCCTCCTCGTCCTTGGCCTCTTGGCGCTCATCGCCTCTGCCTTCTACAAGGCCGTGAAGAAAAAGTAGGCCGCACTCCACAAACTCCGGAAGCGCGTCGAGGCCTGCTACGCGCCTGCCTGAAATCCCAGCGGCTTGTCCTTGAGGCGCTCTTCGACTGCGGAAAGTCGCTGACTGATGTCGCCGTACATCCGGACAAGTTGGTGCTGGTCCGTGACAACCGATTCCACCTTCATCTTCATCTCCACAGCCGCCATCCTATTCTCCAGTCCGTGGAATGAATTCTCTAGTCCGTGGAATGAATTCTCTAGTCCGTGGAATGAGAGCTCCAGGCCCTTGAAAGAGTCGCGCATGCCCTGAAACTGACCATTCATCGAATTCTGGTATGCCTGCAGCAAGGTCAACAAGTTGGCGTACTGCTGCTCAATCCTCTGCATTCGTTCATCCACGTATTCTTTCACTTCGTCATCGATCATGGGAAAGGTGTGCGCCCAATTAAAGGCTTCTGTGGTGAAGGACTGGAGCTATATAACCCTTTTCATTATGGTGTTACTAATAAGTGGCAAATTCCCTGCACTCGCCGCTCCGAACTGACCCATAATAGTATTGTTTGAATAGGTCTTGCATACACGATTAACAACATCAAATCAGGTCAGTTCGCACTCACGCGGCTCAACCGCGCCTGCGGAGGGGGCAGACATGGCCTTCCCGCATCAGGTAGGCCAAAAAGAGGATTATGAGGGCCACTCCGTCGAGGATGAGGCCTCCGAGGGAGAACACGTCGCCCTCCGCGATGTGCCGCCGCAGGCCTTCGGCCAGCATAACGCCTGTCACGATGAAGAGGGCAACTGACAAGGTGCACCAAAAGCAGCCAGCGGGGCGCGATGAAGCCATATCAGGCACTCCCCCGATTTAGTTTTTATAAAGTTTCTCCTCGATGCGGCTCTTAGGCAAATAGTTATTAACCCGCCCCGTGAGGGGCGGGGAAGAACCT
>CAYUKJ010000022.1:0-10506 GCA_964445245.1 uncultured Methanosarcinales archaeon
CCTTGAGGAACCATCAAAGCCCAATCGTGGCCAGGAGCCCGCCCACGATCCAGAAGACCCACGCATAGGCCGCCACGGCCGGAAACGGCACGCCGGCCACGATGAGGCCCCCGTTGAAGAGGAGGAGCTTTCTGGGCATGCAGCGCATCCGCATCGAGAGCGCGACGGTGGCCGCGAGGAGGACGACGGCCGCAATCCAGAACGGCAGGGCGACTTTCGTGAGGAACAAGAGGGGCATCCCCGTGACCGCGATGCCCAGCGCCCCCAGGAGCGCGACGACGGCTAGGCAGACATTGTGGCAGACCTGCCATGACCCGAGAATGCTTGTCGCTCCTGACACACCGCCGAGCGCGCCCGCGACTTTTTCGTTCCCCATTGGCGGATCCCACAGACGGCCAGGGGGTTTTAAACCTTGTGAATTCGGCATCCTCATAGCTGGCACTATGCCCCTCCACAGCCTCCTACTGCCGCCTGGAGGTGGAGGCGCACTTTCTGCAGAGTTCGCCACGGGCGGCCCGGCGGGGGAGGCCCCATCCGGGGTGCCGGGCCAGCCCCGTGGCTATTTTCCGATAGGTCATCAGGTAGCATTGTGCCGGACCCAAAAATTGTCGGGGATAAATATTTCAAAATAGGAACGAGAACCTTACCGGTCCAGCTCTTCCTGCCGCTTGCGCTTGTACTCTTCCAGGACTTTGGTGAAGACCTGGTGGGAGTCAAGGCGCCGCTGGGCCTCCTCTGCGGGGGCGCTTGCGAAGCCGCCGCAGAACTCGAAGGCGAGGCCCTCGGTGGGGTGGACGGCCAGGCCGAGGTCGCGCCTCGGGCCCCGCAGCGCAAGGACGCGGCACTCGAGGGCGGCAAGCCTGGCTACGACGGACTGGGTCGCGACGTCCGGATTGCGGACCAAGACCCAGTCCCCGCGCTGGACGCCGAGATGGGCCTTGGCGCGCCACTCGGCGTCGCTGAGGTTCTCAAGCACCTTGAAGAGGCGGCGCCCGCCGAGGCGGGCGATGAAGGCCGAAAGCGCCGCCAGCTCCCCCATCTTCTCCGTCCGCTGGTCCTGCGTCGTCTGCAATTGCGACTGGAGGCGGCGGATCGTGCGCAGCCACCGCTGGCCGGTTGGCTCGCGCTTGGGCCGGCGCGGCGTGGCGCGGATCTCCAGCTCCGCGATGCGCACCTTGAGGGCCTCGACCTGCGCAGAAAGGAGGGAGTTGGAGGCCTCCAAGTCCCGCAGGATCTTGGACGGGGGCGCCATCTCCGCGGTGTGCCGCCGCTTGGGCTTGGCCGGGCGGGGCGGGGGCGCATTCAGGCTGCGCAGCAGGTCCGTGATGTTGACCTCCTCGTGCTGGAGCGCCGCAAGGACAAGGGGCCGCAGGTCCTGCGGCCGGCCTTTCTTCTCTACGAGCCGCTTGATCTTCTGGAAGAGGGGCGCGTAAGCCTCGAAGGCCGCCAGCGCGCAGGCCAGCGCGTCCCACTCGTGCTGGTTCTTCGGCAGGGGGCCGAGATTGTGGCGCCCAAGGACCTCCTTTTTCTCGGCATGGAGCATGTCCTGGCTTGGGGCGGAGACGCGCGCGCCGGTCTTGGTGGCCACCACCCCCACAAGGCTCGGGACGCGCCGCTTATCGCAGCCGATCACGATGGGGGTGCCGTGCTCCATGATGTCCAGCAAAAGCACGGACAGGGCATACTCCTTTTTGGAGAGGAGCGCGGCCGGCCGGCCCTCAAAGTCGAGGACGGCGACGGCAGAGGTAGTCCCGGGGTCGATGCCGACGATGCAGAGGTCCATGCGCTGACAAACACACAGGCCTTTAAAAAAGATTCGCTTGCGGGTGGCGCGGCCGGGACAGAAGACATATAAAGCCCGGCCTCTTCAGCGGGCGCGGGGATGGTATCGCACCTCTACAAGTTCGTCCTCCTGGCCGCCGACGACGTCTCGCTGCCCTATACCCGCCGCCTGGCCGGGATGCTGGAGATGTACGGCTTTACGCAGGGCGAGGACTTTGCCGTCGGGCGCGGCACGATGACGTTCTTCGACGACTCTGAAGTCTTCACGAAAGTCGAGAAGACCGACGAGCACAATGTCGAGACCGTCGAGTCGCTCAAGATGCAGAACGTGTACGTGGTCAAGCAGTTCCTGCCGCGCGCCGCCACCTACCGGAGAATCCGCGGGCTCGCTGAGCGGATCCGCGGCGAGGACAGCGAGCGGGGAGTGCGGGAGCTCATAGGCGCTATCCATTTCGGGCCTTCGATCAACGACCAGGCCATGGCCCTCCTGCAGATGATCCACACGATCTCAAAGGACTCGGCCAGCGTCTCCGTCGTGGCTCCGTACACCCCGTACATGCGGTCGGACCGCATCGACCAGTCCGGCGTGACCGCCATGGCAAAGCTCTACGCCAAGCTCACCGAAGTCGCCGGGCGCCAGAAACTGCAGCGGTACATGACGATGCGCCTGCACGCGGCCCAGGAGCAGCAGTTCTTCGACGTTTCCTGCGACGACATCCCCTCCAAGATCCTGTTCGGTTGGTACATAAAGAACGTGCGATATAAGCACATGTTTGAGGCCGGGGCGCAGGCCGACCAGCTCGTCGTTGCCAGCCTGGACGACGGGGGCCGCGCTGAGGCGCAATGGCTGGCCGACTACCTCAAGGTGCCCCGGGTCTCCTTCGAGAAGACCAGGGACATCCACAGCACCAAGGGCGGCGAGGCCAAGGTGCTCCGGCTCAATAGGGGCGACGTCCCCCTCAAGGACAGGATCGTCTTGTGCCTCGAGGACATTGTCGGGACGGGCGGCACGGTGGCAGGCCCCCGGGATAGGCTCCTCCAGGAGGGCGCGAGCCAAATGGATTTCTTCCCGGCCCACTACATCGGCTGCCCGAAGTTCAAGGTCGAGGACCCGAAGTCCAAGGTGCGGCGCGTGGAGTATTTTGCAGAAGACAAGCTGTTCCCGCCGGACCTGGAAGGCCGTTTCAACGTGATCACGACCGACAGCATCCCGCTGGAGGCGGACTACATGGATCGCTACGGCGTCACGCAGCTGAGCGGCATCCCCCTATTCGGGTGTGACGTCCGGCAGATCATCAATGGGGGGTCGCTAAGCAAGCTGTTCTCCGACAAGTTCGATGAGGTCGACGAGGGCCTCCAGAACGAAATCTTCTCGGCGGCCCATTCGCCCGGCAAGCTGGAGATCCACAAGGCGCAACCTCTGGTAGCGGCTGCCGAGCCCGCAGCGGCTCACCCCCCGGAGCCGTAGTCCTTCAGGCTGATCTGCCCCTTGCGCTTGTGCGGCTTGACCTCCACTTTTTCCGGCGCAAGCTCCTGCCCCACCTGCGCCTTGATGTCGAGGGCCACCGCCTTGCCCACGATCCGCGTAAGCGCGGCAAGGTCGGCGCGCTGCACGTCCCCCAAGGTTCGGATGCCCCGCTGGAACAGCGCCCGGCCGCGGACGCGCCCGATGTTCTTGAGCTGCAATAGCGGCAGCAGTTCCTCCTTGGCGCCGTGGCGCAGGCGCAGGCGCAGCTTCGCCAGTTCGTTGCGGTGGATGTTGAGGTGCAGGAGCCGGCACAGCTCCTGCGCGGCAAAGACGAGCCAGTCGGCCAGCTCGAGCTTGCCGTTGAGCTCGCCGGGCCGTATCCCGTAGGTCGAAAGCAGATAGTCCTCGTCCTTCTCCTCGACCCAGTCCTTGAGGCACAGCGCCGTCTTGAGGCAGTCCAGGTAGCGCTCGTACTCCTCGGTGAACTCGCCGGGCTCGGGCTCGAATAGGGCGTCCTGCCAGGCCGCGACGGCGTTCGCGTAGTGGTCGAACTCGGCCATCTTCACGCCCAGGTATGGCCGCATCTCCAGGGTGCGGCAGGCCATGAAGAGGTACGAGAAGTCGGCCCGGCGCTGTTTCGCGGAGGCTCCGCTGCGGAGGCTCTCGATCATGTAGGCGGCGTCCATCGGGTCCAGGTAGAGCTCGCTGACGCGCCGCCCGACGTCGGTGGCGGCCAAGCGCTCCTGCCCAAGCTCGCTGGCCGCGCGAAACGAGCCCTCGTCCTCGGCGGCGACAAAGCCCCACTCGGCCAGCAGGCGGAGCATCTTTCCCATGATGCGGTGGAGCGCCGCAAGGTCGCGGAACTGGTGGGCGTAGAACGTGCGGTCAAAGAACGCCAGCAGGCCAGCCTTGTCCGCGACAAAGCCGGACGCGATGAGGCTGAGGATGTAGGTGCGCAGGACCGGCTCGACGGCCAGCTTGGACTGGATGTCCTCAGGGACGCCCAGGATGTAGCGGTCATGGATCTGGGCGCGCTCGCCCTCGCTTTGCGCCACCGCGATGGCCTCGCCGTAGTCCTCTTTGCCGGGCCTTCCTGCGCGGCCGGCCTGCTGCTCGTACTCCAGGACGGGAATCGGCACGAGGCCCCGCGCCCCGTACCGGCGCAGGTCGCGCAGGATCGTCCGGAACGCGGGCAGGTCGACGCCCTGCGCGAGCGTCGGCGTGGCGCAGATGATCGCGATCTGCCCGGCCCGAAAGGCGTCCTCAAGCAAGTCGCGCTGCTTGGCGGCCACGCCCGCGTGGTGGAAGGCGACGCCCTTGCGGACGCAGGCGGCCAGACGCTGGCACTGCTTCGTCGGCTTGGAAAGCGCGTTCAGGATGTCCTTGGCCAAGTCCTCAAGGTGGGGCGCAGTCCCCCGGACTTTGGCCGCGATCTTTTCGGCCTGGCTTTCGGCCCCGCGCTTTGTGTTGACAAAGACGAGGGCCTGCTTGCGCCGGGCCATCGTGTCGAGGCAGAGCGAGAGGGTTGGATCGCCCAGGTGGGGCACGGAGAGCGTCTTGGCCATGGGCGCGTGGACGTGCGTGCTGTATTTATGGGTTGTGCCGGCCAGTCGTGTGGTCGTAGCGCAATCCTTATAAGGCGAGTCTGCCAGATCCGCCCCATGAAGGTCCTTTGTGGTGCACTCCTGTTATGTTTCTTTGGACTTCTCCCGCTAGCCTTTGGTGCACCCTCCACGCCCGGCATGTTATCGGCCCATCCCAATATGCATGCGGCGGGGCTGGAGCTGCCCATCAGCAACGATGGAAACAGCAATGCGCAGGTCAGCCTGCAGTACAAGGCAGCTGCTCAAAGTACGTGGCAGGACGGCCACCCGTTTCTGAGAATCAGCACGACCCTCTTTCGCAGCAGCCTCTTTGACTTGCGGCCCGCCACCCTCTATGATGTGCGCCCCACCATCTCGGACCCAGACGGCGTCACCGGCCAGCCGGCTGCCATCCAGCTCACGACGCGCGCCGACACGATGGGCGGCACCATCCTACGGACTCTTTATGTGGATCCGTCCGGCGACGACGCGAATCCGGGCACAAGCCCCGCGGCCCCTCTGCGCACCATCCAGCGGGCCGCCGACCTCTCGCAAGCCGGCGACCGCATCCTCGTCAATCCAGGGACCTATTTTGAGCGCGTCGTGGTGCCCCGCTCCGGCACGGCTGCCAACCCGATCATCTTTGAGTCGGTCGAGCACGCGACGGATGAGGGCAGCAGCCCTGCCATCATGGATGGTGCGATTCCCGCCTTAGCCACCGTGGACGGAGTGGACCACTGGTCACCTGACACTAATCCTGGCGTCTACTACACCGACCTTGGCGGGTATGGCTGGATCATCGGTCCCAGCGGCCAGACGCAGACGATTTATGTGGGGATGGGTGACGAAAAGCTCTATGCTTATTGGTACTATCCCTACGATGCTGCCTGGTCTTCCTTTGACCGTTTCTTGTCGGGTATTTTCTGCATCCCCGGCGAGACCGACTGCACCCCCGTCCCTTCCCAGGTTGATGGCGGCTACTGGTACAATCCCGTCATCGGACGCCTCTTCGTCAAGCTGCCCGCGACGGCAGGCGCCGGCCCAGACCCGGACGCCTACCAAATGGCCGTGGTCTCCCGCAACAGCTACGGCTTCAACCTCTATGGGCGAAGCCACATCATTGTCCGGGGATTCTTAGTGCGCCATTATCACGCCGCGGTCCGGATTAACGGCCTGGCAGCCTACAATCGGGTGGATCACAATGTCTTTTTCGCCAACGGCATCGGGCCCGGCATCGGCGGGCAGACGACAGGGGTCCAGTCGGCCTACAATGTGGTCGAGGACAACGTCGTCTCCGACTCGATGGTCTCTGACTGGCCCTGGGCATCCGTCAAGCTCAACGATGTGGAAAGCGACGGCATCCTTGTTGTGGGCGGCCGCGGCAATGTTGTGCGCCGCAACGTCGTCCACGACGTCTTCAACGGCGTGCAGATGACAACCTACTGGAACCTGGAGGATCCGCTCTACAACCCGGACACCGACATCTACAACAACACCCTGTACGACATTGGCGACGACCCGATCGAGCCGGATGGGGCGGCGGCGAACGTGCGCATCTTCAACAACACCATCTTTGCCGTGCGCCGCCCGTATTCCGGGGCGTCCGGCATCTCTGTGGCGCCAATTACCGTCGGGCCTGTCTGGATTGTGCGCAACATCATCCTCGACACAAGACAGACAGCCTTCAAGTCGGGTTACAACGCAGAATTTAGCTCCGCAGGCCCTTTGCTGCTCTATCACAACACCGTCCTGTCACGCACCCCAGAACTTGTGGGGGTATTCCGAATCTGGGTTGTGGCGCATGTCAATGTCCGCAGCCGCAACAACATCATCATGGCCTCAGGCACCACATCGCCTTCCGCGTTTACTCAGCATCCCACCGTGTTTGACGAGCTCAACACCGACCACACCAGCATCAAAATCGACATGGACTACGACGACTGGTTCACCGATCGGATATGCAGCCCGTCCCCCTGCAAGTTCGCGCACTGGATGGCCTATCATTACGCCACCCTTCCCGCCTTTGTCGCCGCAAGCGGCCAGCAAAGCCACGGCATCTCAGCCGATCCGCTTTTTACCTCAGAGTCCTCCAACGATGTCCGCCTGCAACCGGGCAGCCCCGCCCGAAACATCGGGGTGGCCCTGCCGGGAATCAACAGCGCCACCCCTGACGCCCTGCCGGACCTGGGGGCGGTCGAGCATATCGACTGCACGGAAAGCTGGAGCTGCGGGGACTGGGGGGCCTGCACAGGAGGCACCCAGACCCGCACCTGCACCGACGCGAACGGGTGCGGCAGCATCGTCCTGCGGCCGCCCATCACGCAGGCCTGCCACGTCGAGGGGGATGTCACCGGCGACAACACGGTCACGCTTGCAGACCTCCAGGCTGTCGGCACCGATTTTCGGAAACCCCTTGCGGCCCGGCTCTACCCTCCAAGCGGCTCTTCCCCCGGATCGGACGTGAACAGCGACGGCGACGTCGACATCTTCGACCTCGTCCTCGTCGCCCAAGCCATCAGCCGCGGATAGACTCCAGGCCGCTACGCGGTTCCGTTGAAATCATGGACCGCCACCCTTAAGGGCGAGCCGTGGAGGGCAGGAGATGCGCTGCGGCCAGGGGGTCGGCACAGAAACGCCGGAGCATTTCTGGCGCCCAGAAACCCTCTTAGGTTTCTGAGGCTCCCTTACGGGGATGGCCGCATCGCGGCTGTGAAAGCGCACGGCGAGCGGGGTGGCGGACGCCGCCAGGCGGATGATTTCAACGGAGCTCCGCTGCGCACAAACGATATAAACCTCCGGGCCGTCATCGCCTTATGCGGCAGCGGCAGATCGTGATCGTCCTTGTCGTCCTGGCATGCTTCGTAGGGCTGCAGGCCTGCGGTCCTGCGCCACCATCTCCGCTCCCTTCTCCAATCCCTCCTCCGCACCCGACAACACTTCCCGCCGAAACAGGCATCTCTGGCGACCCCTCCAAGCCCGCGCTCCCCCCGGAGGCATGCGCTCCAGCCCCCTCCTGCGGCCCGGATTTTCCCGGCGTCAAGCTGCGGGAGGAGCTTGCAGTTTACGGCTGCCGCGAGAACGAGTGGAACTGCACGTGGTCCTTCTGGCACACATACAAGAACAACGGCTCGCCCATCGGCCTGGCCCAGTGCCTCCTCCTGCGCATCGGCGATGAGCCGTTCTACAACGGGACTGTCGACTGCCGCTTCTCCAACGAGACGCAGGCCGCCGTCGGGGCCTTCGTCGCCGACTGGACAGCGCGCAACGGCCCCCGCCGCGGACTGACGCGCCGCAAAGTCCTGGACGGCTCTGTCGCCGAGGCGCTGCAAGAGGACTTCACGGCGCGCTTCGGCAATCCCTCGGACTATTTCGCGCCCCCTCCCCTGACCTGGCAGCAGATGCGCTATTACGGGGGCGCCGTCGTCACCGCGGCAGACTTCGGCGGCGCGACCTATCTGGGGACCGTCAGCGGAGACCTCCTCAAGTTCAAGGGAGGGGCCCTGGCCAACCTAGGCGACTTCGGCGACATCGCCTACGCCAGCGCGTCCCACCAGGGCCGCGCCTACTTCGGCTTCGGCGAGGGGCGCCTCCTCTCCTACAACGGCACCGATTTCCGCGAGGAGGAGCGGCAGCCTGAGGGCCTGTACGCGCTCTTCCCCTACGGCGGCGCCCTCTACGCCGGCTTCGCCAGCGGGCTCGTGCGGCGATTCGACGGGCGGGCCTGGGACAACCTCACCCAGCTAGACAGCGGCGTCCTCGTGATGACCGGGTTCCAAGACAAGCTGTACCTGGGCTCCTATAAAGGGTTCATCTACGCCTATGACGGGCAGGCCTTCACTCCCGTCGAAGAGCACGAGAGCAGCGTGTACGTCCTCGACACCTTCCAAAACCGCCTGGTGGCCGCCCTGCACAACGGCGTGGTGAAGCTGTTTGACGGACAGAGCTGGGACAACCTGAGCTACCAGGGCAGCGACCTGCACTACCTCTCCAAGGCCGGCGAGGACTTCTACATCATCCAGGGCGACGGCGAGGCCCTCCGCTACCACGACGGCAGCTTCACCCGCCTTCGCCAGCCCTTCATCAGGCGCAACGACTTCTCAGACATCACCCAGCGCGGCCTCAACCAATTCGAGCGCGAATGGCTCACCCGGTTCGGGTGGATCTGGCGCCCCTGCGCCAAGTACAGCGAAGCGGACCTGCAGCAGCTGTGCGCGCGCATCCGGGAGCGCGACCCCAGGGAATGGGACCTCACCGACTTTTTGACGCGCCAGTACGGCTACCTGGCCGTCGACGTCGTGATGGAGGCCAAGATGCGCCTGTACGCCGCCGAACTCATGGACGTCCCCTTCTACGACCTGGAAGTCATCGGCGAGGCCCGCAGCGACGAATTCACCTGCAGCGACTTCGAGCAGCGCGTCGGCCTCTGCGGCGAAGTCATCCTAGTCTACGAGCCCAAGGACTTCAGCTCCGGCTCCAAGGCCATCCGCCTGCGCCTCTCGCTGGACGACGTGGACGCCATCCGCCGGCAGCTCCTGTCCGCCCAGACGTCGCAGAGCGGCCGCGCCAGCGCGGCCAAACGTGACGTCGCCCTCTGGGTCTGGGAGCGCCTGAACCGCACGACGGCCTTTGTGACCACGGGCCCGCGCATCATCGACTATGACACGGTGGCCAACACGACGATCACGGCATGCCACCTGCACCGCGACACGCCCCACATCGTCACCCTCGACCTCAATACCTCCGAGGGCCCGCTCCTTCTGGACGTGGAGGTGGACAACCCCGTCGGGGACTGCCACTCCTGGCGCCAAGAGGAAGAAGGCGGGACGCGGTACGCGCTGCACCCCCTCAACGGCACCGGCAGCCTGAACCTGAGCTGCCAGCAGGAGGACGACCATCTGCATTTTCTCATGAACAAGTACTATCGTTTCATCCTGCGCACTTTCGCGCCCGGCACCGACCTGCCAATGGCGGGCGGCGCCCCAGACCTGGCCGCCGCCGAACGCCTGCCGCACCGAGCCATCAAGAAGACGGCTCTGTGCAGGTACGGCGCCGACCAGTTTCCCGTGCAGGCTGAAACGCGCACCCATACGGGCGCCAGCGTCGACATCGCCATGACGGTGTCCCGCCAGGGCTACTCCCCAAGCCGCCTCCAGGTGCGAAATGGCGACCAAGTGCGCCTTCACCTAGCATCCGACGGAGGCCCCTACGGCTTTTTTTTGCCTGAACTGGAGGCGTTCGCCTATCTTGCCCCCAACCAGACCACGACGATCGAATTCGTCGCAGGGGCTGTGGACAATTACACCTTCTCCTGCGGCGTCTACTGCCAGGAACAGGGGTTTGCCCTCAAAGGCACCCTTGAAGTCCTGCCCTCCCAAACGCCTTTTGAGATGGGCCCGGCGCGGGGCTGAAGGCCTTTGCCCCTCCTGTTTCATTGATGTCAGGAATATCGAGACGAAGCAGCCAAAGCGGATCTGTCCGTAATCTCGCTTCGCTCGGCCTTTGCTGCACAGCAAGCCTCGCGGCTTGCTGGCACACGCGGACCTGGCGGTCCGCTCTGTGCCTGCTCGCGATGTGACTGAAACACTTGACGATGCCGTTTCCCCGTAGGGGGCGACCCCCTCGTCATTTTACTGGCAGTCGTGATGTCGCTCGCCCTTAAGGCAGCAAAGGCAC
>CAYUKJ010000023.1:0-8471 GCA_964445245.1 uncultured Methanosarcinales archaeon
AGCCCTTCTCGGCGGCGCGCACGCTCCTCATCAACGTCGGCCTCCTCAGCGGCCTGGGCATCTTCCTCTGGGTCCTCTTCCGCCTCTTCCGCCCCCGGCTCCTGCGCCGCTGGCACCGCGTCCTCGTCAAGACCGGCCGCCGCAGGAATAAGCTCTTCCTCCTGGACGCTGCCGCCAAGGACCACCTCCTGGGGCGGCTCTCCGACCTGGAGCGGCGCGTCGAGGCCGGCGTCCTGACCGGGGCCGACCTCTCAGGCTCGCTCGGCGACGCCGCGCGGGACTTTTTCGCTGCCATCTCGAAGGACCCTGCGCGCCTGACCCCCGCCGAGTTCGCGGCCTGGGTCGCCAAGCAGCCCATCTATCCCGAGCTGCGGGCCATCCTCACAAGCTTCCTCTCCAAGGTCTACAAGGTCGAGGTCGGGGCCGCCGGCACCTCGGAGCCTGAGCAGATTCTCCTCCTCGAGGAGCTGCGCACGCTCATTTTCCTCACCGCGGCCGTGACGAAGAAAGACATCATCCGCGAGGTCCGCGAGGTCCATCCGGAAGCCTTCCTTGGTGAGATGGACCGCGCACACGCCCTGCTTACAGAGGCCGTCATCGCGCTCGGCTTTGGCGAGCTGCAGGCGGCGCTGCGGAAAGACGTCGCGGCCCGCCTCTCGTCCCTGCGCCTGAAAATCCAGAACCCCGCCTCCCTGAACGCCGACTTGGCCCGCATCTACAAAGAAATCCTCTACGCGGAGGCGCTGGCCAGGAGCGAAGAGCAAGGTTGAATATATATTATTTAACATAATCTACTCAATATATATTATAAATCAATTATTTATAAGAATTATTTTCTATATGTTTATTTAAAAGTAAAATCCCAAACTTTAAAAGAGGCTTCTGTTGAAAATAATAAGTTAACTTAGCTAACTTATTTCGGCTAAGGCTTTGGGAACAGCGGCGACTGTGTCGACACGGCAGCGACTACATGGTCAACATCAACATACATATCCCTGAAGACCTACATAAGTCTCTCAAGTTCTACGCGCTTAGGCACGACCAGTCCCTCAAGGGGCTAGTCACCCACATTCTCCGCACGGAAAAGCTTCCGCCTAGCTTCCCGGCTCCTCCGCCGACAAAAGCGCCCTCCGTTCTCGTAAACATCAACATCCAGATCCCCGAAGATCTCCACAAGCAGCTCAAGCTTGACGCCCTGATGCGCGATTCGACGCTCAAGGCGCACATCATCGATCTTCTGAAGCACTTCGCATCCAAGCATGACTCCGTCCAGGCATAGGACTAGCATCCCGGGCATGGGAGCCCGCCGCGCCTCGGGGCGCGCTGACCTAGCGACCTGGCTCAAGTTCGGCGGCCTCCTCCTCCTGGGCATCCTGCTCCTCCTGCCGCTTCTCCTCTCGCTCTCTTTCTCGTCGAACCCGTCCATCACCCCGACGGCCGCTGCCACCAACGACTCCCTCAACTGCGAGTGGACCCCGTCAGGGGCCGGTACGATCACCGCCAACGTCACGTGGCGGAACGGCTCGGCGGTCTTCCGCAGCGAGACCGGCATCGCCTGCACGGCCGGCTCGGCCTGCAGCACGGCCAACGACATCGAGGGCGCCTATGTCCGGCGCACAGAGGTCTGGAACTGCACCGTCACCCTCTACAACGGCACGAACGCCACGAACGCGACGGCCAGCATCACGATCAAGAACGCCGACCCGCTCCTGCAGAGCTTCCCCAGCGTCACGACGCCGGAAGACGAGGCGTTCTCGCTCACCGTAAACGCGAGCGACCCCGAGGGCGACACCCTCACCTGGTTCAGCAACGACCAGAACTACACCGACGACCTCTTCGTCATCAACTCCAACTCCGGCCTCATCGGCTTCACGCCCAACATGACCAGCAACGGCAACCACACGATGACCCTCATCGTCATCGACAACAACAACGGCAGCGCCAGCATCGCCGTCAACTTCGAGATCAAGCCGCGCAACGACCCCCCCACCGTCACGACCTCGATGCCCGACCAGAACGCCACCGAGGGCACGGCGTACCAGCTCCTCCTCACCGGCTCCGACGAGGAGAACCAGACCTTCGCCTGGGAGCTGAACTCCAGCAGCCCCACCACGCTCATCCTCACCAACATCTCGGACACGCAGGCCAACCTCAGCTTCAGCTCAGCGAACGCCTCGCCCCGCTTCCAGGACGCCGGCAACTACACGGTGCGCGTCATCGTCTACCAGGCCGGAAACAAGTCGTCGAACTCGACGTACAACTTCACCCTAAACATCACCGCCGTCAACCACGCGCCCAACTTCACCAGCGCCGTGCCCAACAAGACCGGGACGCAGAACGCGACCTTTGCGCTCGAGCTCAACGCGACCGACGCGGACGGCACAGACACGCTCAGCTTCAACGTGACGGCCGTCAACTGCTCGCTTGCCAACCCCTGGAACCTCACGCTGACCAAGACGACCCTGAACGCGACGGCCTGGATCAACCACACGCTGTCCAACGACCACGTCGTCTGCTCCGTCGTAAACGTGAGCGTCACCGACAACAAGACGGAGACCTGGCAGTACAATGTCTTCAACATCACCAACGTCAACGACCAGCCGGAGGTCTTCAACCACAGCCGCAACTCCACGAACACCGCCACGGGCAACCTCACCAACCTGACGCGCGGCCTGGGCGGCACCTTCCGCTACGCGGTCAACGCCTCGGACAACGACTCGCTGACCACCGACGGGGAGGCCCTGGCCTTCTCGACAAATAACAGCCTCTTCCCGATCAACTCGAGCAGCGGCGAGTTCAACTTCGTCATGAACGCAAGCCACATCGGCAACTTCACGGTCCGGCTCAACGTCTCGGACGACGGGGGCGCCTGGCGCACCGTCGATATGTTCATCCAGGGCCTCAACAACAGCGTCCCGGCCCTGTTCCCGCTTTCCGGGACGGGCTGCGCCGAGGGCGTCGCGTGCAGCCGCATCATCGACGCCAACGACACGGACGCCGGCGAGACCCTCGCGTTTGCCAGCAACGACTCGACGCGCTTCCCGCTGGGCACGCACAACGCCACGGCGGGCCGCCTCAACGCGACCTTCAGCCAGGACCTCGTCGGCAACTGGACCGTCAACGTCTCGGTCACCGACTCGCAGGGCGCCCTCGACTACGAGGTCTTCGCCTTCGAGATCAACAACACCAACGACGCGCCGTACTTCGACAGCAACGCGAACAACGTCAGCAACGGCGTCAACGTCTCGCCCATCATCGAGGACCGCACGACCCTGCTCCTCCTCAACGTCACCGACCCCGACCTCTACCTCTCCGAGACCCTGACCTTCAACTTCACGGTCCTCAACGGGAGTAACGGCTCCATCGTCAACCTCACCAAGCCCACCGCGAACACGACGCGCCTCAACATCACGCCCGGGCCCGACGCCGACGGCAACTACACCCTCAACGTGACGGTCACCGACGCCGGCGGACAGAGCGCGTCGCTGATGCTCAACTTCACTGTCTTCAACCAGAGCGCCCCCGCCAGCTTCACGCAGGTCCAGCCCTACTTCAGCTCGGCGCTGGGCACCACCGTCTTCGACTTCGCCGACACAAGCGGCTTTTCGAACAACCAGACGCGGGTGAACTTCTCCGAGAACCGGACCGTCTCCTTCAACGTGACCCTCTCCGACCCAGACACGGCCGCGAACAACATCACGCTGCGCTGGTACCTCGACGGCAGCCTCAACAAGACGAGCAACGCCTCCAACCACACGGGCGTCGACCTCCCCTTCAACCTGTTCAGCGAAGGCACGCACAACGTCACCGTCGTGGCCAGCGACCACCTGGCCTTCGAGTCGAGCTGGACCTTCAACGTCACCGTGCGCAACCTCAACCGCGCCCCCGTCGTCGTGACACCCCTCTTCAACTTCACGAACAGCCGCTCCATCAACCAGACGACGAGCTACAACGCCTACTTCAGCTTCATCAGCAGCGCCCAGCGCTTCTTGGACCCCGACGACGACCTCAACGGCAACAACCAGATCGCGAACAACGTCACCGACCCCAACGAGACGTGGGGCCTCACCGTCACGGCCGGCACCTGCGAGGTCGCAACTATCACCGTCTCGGGCGACGACATCTCGATCAAGCCCACCAGCGTCGGCAGCTGCGTAGTGCAGTTCACGGCCGCCGACGCCAACAGCTCGAGCGTCGCCAGCAACAACGTCACCATCGAGGTCGGCAGCGTCCCAAGCGAGACGTCGGAGAGCACGACGACGACGGCCCGGGGCGGCGGGGCCGGCGGTGGCGCGGGGACGACGACGGTGCGGCGGCGCACAGAAGTCGAGGTCGAAAAGGAGGCCCCAAAACCCCTCAAGATCATCACGCCTGGCAAGCTCATCATCTACCAGAACAAGACGATGACCGTCCCGGTCCTGGTCAAGAATACATGGAACGCCAGCCTCTTCGACGTCAAGCTCTCCGCCGAGGCCAACGCCCCCAACGTCTCGATCACCTTCACGACCGACTTCATCAGCGAGCTGCCCGAGGGCGACCAGGTCCTCACCGAGATGGAGGTCACCAACTACCGCTCCAGCGGCCCCTACGAGATCACGATCCGCGCCGACGTCGCCGACCCGGCCTTCACCGACACCGGCACGATCTTCGTCAACTCCATCGAGCGCAGCGGCGAGGGCGATGACGTCCAGAGCCGCGTCACCTTCGCGCGCGACCTCCTCCAGAACAACCAGGAGTGCCAGGAATTGAGCACATTGGTCGACCAGGCCATCGAGGAGATCCGCTCCGGCAACCTGGACGCCGCCATCCAGCTCGTCGACGCCGCCATCAACGGCTGCAAGTACCTCATCAACGCCCGCGCAGTCAAGGAGCAGCCCGCCAGCCTCGACTTCGGCATCTTCAGGATCGCCCGCGACTACCTCAACATCATCGCGTTCGTCTTGGGCGCGCTCATCCTCCTGACGCTGGTCATCCTCATCGTCATCAAGGTGCACACGCCCAAGGAGGAGGAATGATTCTTCAACATTTGAAATATTTTATCTCGCCACGGGTGCCAGGGCACCCCTGAAGGGGCCAACCCCCCGCCCAGGCACCGTGGCTACTCGGCTTCATTGGCACACATTTCAAGCGCTTCCTTGGTCTGGCTGCTGAGGCCACCCAAATGGGCGGTTGAGGCCTTAACAAATGGGAGGTTGTTTTGATAATGTTTCCGAAACCATCAAATACTTCCTTGCCAAAATCGAGGGCATGAACGTCTTGTTTGTGTGCAACCAGGGCCGACACCGCAGCAAGACCGCCGAAGAAATCTTCAAGGACCGCTTCCAGACCCGCTCCGCCGGCCTCTACAACGAGGCGCCGGTAACGGAAGCGGACCTGGCCTGGGCCGACGTCGTCTGCGTCATGGAGGGCTTCCAGCGCGCCGAGCTGGCCAAGCGGTTCCCACGCCTTTACCTGCAGAAGCGCATCCTCTGCCTCGACATCCCCGACGTCTACCTCCGCGGCGACCCAGAATTGGTCAGCCTCCTTAAAAAGCGGGTTCCGGCAGCCCTCGGCATCGCCGCCAAAGGTTTTTAGGCCCCGCCGCGTTCCCGTCGGCCATGCAGCCCCTCGCGCCCGTCCTGGCCCTCCTCGCCCTCTCAGGAAGCGCCGTGGCCCTCACCCTCGGGGACTTCCCGTCCCAGTTCCTGATCGACACGGGCTTCCAGATCGTCGTGGGGGTGGAGGCCCAGACAATCGACACCCTCAGCGCCGAGCGCCTCCAGGCCTATCTTGCCAGGGAAGAGGCGAAATGGAACCTTACGAGCGCGCCGCGCGGCCTCCTTGACGCGGAGGCCTTCGTGGGCGCCGGCAACTACCTGGTCGTCGGCGGCCCCTGCGTCAACCGCGTCGCCTATGTGCTCCTGCACAAGCCTCCCCGCTGCACGGACGGCTTTGTCGAGGGCCAGGCCAGAATCGAGCTGTTCGCCACCGGCGACGCCCATGCGCTCCTCCTCGCCGGCTACAGCGGCGTGGACACGCAGCGCGCCGTCGACTTCGTCGTCCGCTACGCGATGCCGAACGCGACGCGCCTTCTCATCAACACGCGCACGCTGGAGATCCTGGAGATGGATTAGCCGTCGTTTTACTCACTCTAATTGCCCAGCGCGCGGTTGAGGGCGTGTTGAGCGTGGCGGCCGGCTTTAGGGCTTTTTTCGGCCGTCGGTTAAGCAGCACACCCCCTGCGGGACAGCCTTCCTCAAAAGAAGAATAAAAATATTATTCCCTTGCTACACACTTCCAGCGGCCTTCATTTCCTGGAAAATTCTCGCGCACGTCGCACTCCACGAGCCAGGCCGCCATAAAAGAACCGCCGGTCGGCCTCGACGATGCCGCTGAGGTAGCCGTAGACGCCGCCAAGGACAGCAGCCCGGATTTCGGCCCGGTCGCCGATGCCCAGGTTTTCCAATGTTTCACAGGTGAGCACATGGACAAATCCCTTGGAATAGCCTTGCTTGTTCAAGAACGCGGCATAGTCTTCTGACGCATCGCCCAAAAGGGCCTGGATGGAGGGATGGCTGCCGAATTTGGAGGCGCCCTTCACACGCTTGGTCGCCAGTTCCAATGGACTTTCCGCGACTTCGACTATGCGGGCGTCTCTTTCCGCACGGGATAGAATCCCTTTGACGTACTCATCGTTTTTCGGGAGCAGCCATGTGCTGTGTTGTCGGTGTGAGTCATGGCCTTCCTGCGCGCGCGCCAAAACGATGTTGCGCGCGGCATCTGGCGCATCATCAAACGCGTGATACCACTTGCCGTCGATTTTGACATAGGCAGAGGCGGTTCGCGTCGCCTGATAGCGGTTGGAGTGGTGCTCGCCCTTGGCTTCAGCGCAAAACGCCGCAGCGTCCCGGGCGCTTTGCAAGAGCGCATCGCGCTCGTTGGCATAAGCGACAGCTTGTGGCACCGTCAGCCAATCTTCAGAGTGTTTCGTAAAAATCACGTCTTCGAATCCCGGTCGATCCGTGATGCGGTATTCGGGTTCTTTGGATGAATCTTTGGGCGGAATGACTTCAACGATGGGCATGGGAAATTACCGAGCCTGTTATGGCATCAGAGATATGAAAAGGTTCATATACCTATCGCATTAAAATAACGACAGAACACGCATCCTCGAAGCGCCCAATGAGGCCATCAACACGCGCACCCTCGAGATCCTGGAGATGGGCTAGTCCTCGCCCCATTCCGCCCAGGCTTCCGCGCCCTCGGCCTTTGGGGTCGGGCGCTCCTTGGCCGGCTTCTCGTCGGCAGGCTTCTCTTTGGGCCGGAGCTCCTCGCCAGTCCACACCATGGGCGTGAGGTCGACCGGCTTGGGCGGCGGGCTGGGCGAAGACGCCGGCTCGGGGGCGGGCGCAGGGGCGGGCACCGCCCATTTGGAGGGCTTGGCCGCGGGCTCTTCAGTTTTTCTGGCTGCGACGGGGCGCGCCCAGAAACCTCTTGGGAGAGAGACTGCGTGGCGCGGTGTCGGAGCGGACACGGCCGACCCGGGGTGGCGCATCAGCTCCTCGAAGAGGAAGTGGACCTGGTCGTAATAGAGCGTCTTGGCGTCCTCGTCAAGGGTCTCGTAGTGGGCGGCCAGTTCGGCGTAGGCGGCGCGGGCCTCGTCGAACCGGCGCGTGGAGAGGTCCTGCGCGGCGCGGGTGAGGAGGGCCTCGATCTTGGGCGTCGCATGGGCGGCGGCCCCGGCGCGGCGCGCGTCCCGGTCGCGGTCAAGCTGCTTGAGGGCGGCCTCTTCGGTCGGGAAGACTTGGGACTCCTTCGGGCTTTGGAGGACGAAGGACTCGACCTCCTCAACGACGCCCCGACGGGTGAGCCAGCGGTGGAGGCGGCGGTGCCAGGGGTGCCGGGCGGGCTGGCGGGGCGGAACGAGGATCTTGACGAGGTCCAGGAACTGGGCGACTTGGGCCTTGAGGGCCTCGTGGCCCAATTGGGTATCTGTGTATTCGATGAAGCGCAGCGAGCCGATGAAGGCCCGGATGCGCTCCTTGAGGGCTGCCTCGAGGTAGACGCGGTTGAGCTCTGTGAGGAGCTCGTCGAGCGTGAACTCGTACCTGATGTCGAGGTACTCCTTGAAGAACTCGCGGACGAAATCGTAGACCTCCCGCTCCGCTAGGCGGTGCTTGCTGAGGAGGTAGTGGGCGCGCTTGAAGGCCAGCTCGCGCAACAGCTCCCGGGAGGGCTTGGGGTTTGGGGCGGCCACAAGCCCCCTCCCAAAAAAACGAGTTTATAAACATTATGCAGGTCTGCAAGTAGAAGGGAAGAAAACACAGACAACAACCTTTTTAAAGTCCTTCTGGGAAAGCGAGCCTATGGAGCTCAAGCAGGTGGAGGCCGAGGTCGCCAGCTACAAGCCCTTCTTTGACCGGCTGCGGCTCGAGATCCGCAAGACCGTCGTGGGCCAGGCAGAAAGCGTCATGGCGCTCTGCGAGGCCTTT
>CAYUKJ010000023.1:8481-8773 GCA_964445245.1 uncultured Methanosarcinales archaeon
CCGGGCCTGGGCAAGACGCTCCTCATCAAGACCCTGGCCAAGGCGACCGGCGGCCAGTTCTCGCGCATCCAGTTCACGCCGGACCTCTTGCCCACCGACATCCTGGGCATCACGACGTACGAGGAGGGCAAGGGCTTCTACACGATCAAGGGCCCCGTCTTCGCTAATTTCGTCCTGGCCGACGAGATCAACCGCAGCCCCCCCAAGGTCCAGTCCGCGCTCCTGGAGGCGATGCAGGAGCGCCAGGTCACGATCGGCAAGGAGACATTCATCCTGCCCAATCCCTTCTTCG
>CAYUKJ010000023.1:8783-10324 GCA_964445245.1 uncultured Methanosarcinales archaeon
CCCAGCTCGACCGCTTCCTCTACAAGGTCCTCATCAAGTACCCGACGATGGACGAGGAGACCCAGATCCTCCAGACGAACATCCAGGTCCGCGAATTCAACGACTACGACCTGGCGCCCGTCATGACGCCCGACGACATCCTCCGCCTCCAGGCCCTCGTCAAGCAGGTCCGCGCCGAGTCCAAGATCGAGCGCTACATCGTCCGGCTCGTGGACGCGACGCGCAACCCCAAGCCCTACAAAATTGACCTTGGCAAGTACATCGGCTACGGCGCCTCGCCGCGCAGCTCGATTGCCCTCTACATGGCCGGCAAGGCCCGCGCGCTCATCAACGGGCGCGGCTTTGTGACGCCCACCGACGTCAAGGGCGTCGCCCACAGCGTGCTCCGCCACCGCGTCCTGCTCAACTTCGAGGGCGAGGCCGAGGAGATCTCTCAGGACGCCATCATCCAGGAGATCCTGGACAAGGTGCCGATCCTGTAGGCCGATCCATGCCCCTCTCCTCCCTCCACCTCGACTTGGCCCCCGAGACGCGCCAGGTCGCCATGAAGGTCCGCCAGCACATCCTCTCCAAGAGCCTGGAGGGCAGCTTCACGACCATCTTCCGGGGCCGGGGCATCGAGTTCTCGGGCTTCCGAAAGTACGTGTATGGGGACGACGCCTCCCTCATCGACTGGTCGGCGAGCCTGCGGGCCAAGGAGACCCTGATCCGGACCTTCGACGTCTTCAAGAGCTTCCGGGCCCTCATCCTGGTGGACGTGAGCAACAGCATGCTCTTCACCTCGACGCACCGCGACAAGCTCAAGGCAGAGCACGCCGCGGAGCTGGCCAGCCACCTCGCCTACACGATCCTGCGCACGAGCAACGCCGTGGGGCTCGCGATGTTCTCGGACCACGTCAAGGCCCGCCTCGTCCCCGACATCGGGGCCGACATGAACTACCGCATCTCCCGCGTCCTCGCTGACCCCACGCTCTACGGGGGCGGCTTCAACTTCAAGGCCGTCACCCGCGAAGTGCTCGCCTTCCAGAAGGAGCCCGCCTTGGTCATCATCATCTCCGACTTCATCGGCCTCGAGGAGGGCTGGATCAACTACCTGCTCAAGCTGGCCCAGCACAACGAGGTCCTGGGCCTCATGCTGCGCGACCCCCGCGACAAGGAGCTCCCCAAGTCGTGGGGTGAATGGGTGCTTGAGGACCCCTTCTCGCCCACGCAGGCCCAAGTCGACCTCATCGAGCTGCGCAAGGATTATCATGCCTATGTCGAGCACGAGGAGGCCGTCATCCGCCGCGCCTTCCACCTCACCAAAAGCCATTTTGCGAGCCTGCGCACCGACACCGACTACTGGGAGACCATCATGGGCTTCCTCAAGCGGGGGTTCCGGGAATGAATGGGATCTTCATTCAAAGAAAGAAAATGACGGCCTTCGGCAATTTGCCACGGGCTTCGGGGTCACCCCGCAGGGGGCAACCCCCAACCCCTCGCCGTGGCCACTCGGCTGCAACGGTCCAAAACCTTACAGAAGTCACTCCCACAATTCTCCC
>CAYUKJ010000024.1:0-10005 GCA_964445245.1 uncultured Methanosarcinales archaeon
AGATTACAGCTCTGTCGCGGCTGCCGACATCGACGCGGACGGCGACACCGACCTATTCGCCGGCAACGCCTCCGGGGACGTCTACTACATCCGGAACACAGGCAGCGCGGCGTCCGCAAAATGGGCAAGACTAGCGCGGGCTGTGACTGACGGAACCTATGCCGACCCGTACCTGGCTGATGTTGACAGCGACGGCGACCTTGACATGCTGGTCGGCAACAGCCTTGGCACCATGCAGTTGTGGCGCAACGACGGCACGGACAAGAAGCCCTTCTGGACGCAGCAGACGGCGGCAACCGTCGGCTTTGACGTCCTCGACGTCGGCGACCGATCCACGCCTGCGCTCATCGACATGGACGGGGACGGCGACCTGGACTTGCTGTCGGGGAATGCGGTCGGCGTCGTGAACTACTATCGGAACAACGGCACGGCAACGGCCCCCTATTGGACCTTTGACTCGACCCTCATCGGGGATGTCGTCGGGGACTACAGCCAGCCTACGCTCGGCGACCTTGATGGGGACGGCGACAGGGACCTCCTGGTGGGAGCCCGCGTCACAAGCAGCCCATACAGCCGTGTCCTCCAGGTCTGGAACCAAGGCACCCCCAGCGTCCCCAGCTTCGTTGTCGGCTCCACTTTCACGCCTGCCTATGACTTCATCACCCCTGCCCTGGCGGACATGGACGGGGACGGCGACATGGACATGATGTCCGGCGTCGGCGCAAACGGCGGATGGGTCGTCGAGATAGACAACCGCGGCAACGCCACGAACCACTCCTTTGCCAACGACCGGAGCTTCTGGTGGGAAAACTGGTGGTACTACGGGGACGCCACGTTCTCCGACCTCGACGAGGACGGGGACCAGGACATGCTTGTCGGCGACCTCTATGCAAATATGTATATGTACCAGAATAACGGGACCCCGCAAAGACCCACATGGTCCGGAAAGGGCTACCTCATACCGGACTGGTGGGGCGATCATGGCGCCCCTGACTTCGTGGACCTCAACGACGACGGCCTCACAGACGTGGCCTTTGGCATTTCTGACGGCTGGGTCCGCCTCTTCCTCAACGATTTTGCCAACAGCGGCTACAACTTGGCCCAGGTCTACAGCAACTACTTCGGCGCCTCAAGCGGCCCCAACATCAACCCCGATTTCAAGGACCTTGACGCTGACGGGGACTTGGACGCCCTTGTGGGGGACTCCAACGGGATAATCCACTATTGGCGCAACGACGGCACCTTCCTTGCTCCCGTCTGGACGCAGGTAAGCGGCAATCTGCTCGGGTACGTGGGAGGCTGGGCTGCACCGGCGCTGGGCGACCTGGACGGTGACGGCGACTACGACCTTGTCATCGGCCACACCGATACCTACCGCTTAAAATACTGGCGAAACGTCGGCTCCAACACTACCTTCAACTTCACATTGGTGTCCAGCGATCTCCTAGGCAACGACTGCGTCCCCGGCGGCTACGTCTACTGCGACCCCACGATTGAGGACCTCAACAACGACGGGAAGCTCGACATCGCCGTCGGCAACTACTACGGCCATGTGCGGTATTGGCGCAACGACGGAAGCCCCTCCGTCGCTGTCTTCGCCGACGCGGGAAACCTTGTCGGGGACAGCTGGGACTATTCCTCGCCGGCCTTCCTGGACATGGATGGCGACGGGGACAGGGACCTGCTGGTCGGGAACAACGGCGGATTCGTGACCTACTACAAGAACACCGGCTCGCCGACCTCGCCCTCATACACGCAAGTTTACAGCAACTACGGAACGGACTCGAACAACGCAGGCTCCATGTTCCTTCCCGACGTGAGCGGCAACATGGCCAGGATTGCCACGGCTGACCTGGACGGGGACGGCGACAAGGACGCCGTTGTCGGCACTGACGCAGGCTATGCAGTGGCGTTCCAGAACAACGGCCTGTTCACGACGCCGGCCGATAGGCTCGACAATCCCAGACACGTCTTGTACGGCTCCACCCTCATGACGGACAGATGCTGGCCGGGTTCCGGCTACGGCGCGTTCCCCGAGTTCGAGGACCTTGACCACGACGGGGACTACGACCTGGTATGCGGCAATCGGTACGAGGGCGTCTACTACTGGCGAAACGACGGCAGCCCGACGAACTGGGCCTTTGCGCCCGTCAAGGTAGTCTTCCAGTGGAACGCGTGGCAGGTCCAATCAAAGCCCACGATGACTGACCTTGACGGCGACGGCGACCTTGACCTCCTGGTGTCCAGGTCGGACGGCTACGTCCAATATTGGAAGGCTGTCGCCAGTCCATCAGACCCGGCTCTCTTCACTTATATCTACCGCGGCGAGGT
Organism: uncultured Methanosarcinales archaeon; assembly: GCA_964445245.1. GTDB lineage: Archaea > Nanobdellota > Nanobdellia > Woesearchaeales > JAHJEM01 > CAYUKJ01. Next base: position 2,332 of record CAYUKJ010000024.1, read on the forward strand.
GGGAAACGACTTCATCATAAGGGACCCTGACGGAGGGACCAAGGCGACCTTCGTCGACATCGACGGCGACGGCGACCAGGACCTATACTATGCCAAGGGCGTGGGCAGTGAAAGCAACAACGACATGACTTTCCTGGAGAACCACGGCCTCCTCACCGACCCGCAGGACCAGTTCAACGACCCGACGTTCGTCGACATGGGCGCCATCATCAATGACCCAAGCAGCCTCAACTACAACCGCCCCGCCGAGGTGGATCTCGATGGTGACGGCGACTTCGACATCGTCAGCGGCGTCCAGAACGAGGTCATACGGTTCTGGCGGAACACCGGCGTCCCCGGCACCCCTGCCTGGACACTGGCCTCGACGCTCCTGGACCTCGGCAACAACTACGCCGACAGCTCGCTTGCCGACCTCGACGGCGACGGCGACTTCGACCTCAACTTCGGGAACGACATCGGCGTCGTGCGGTACTACCGCAACACCGGCGTCTATGCGACCGCGACGACTGTCATCCTCAAGAACACCACTGGCGGAGGCATCGCGGGCGCCAACGTCAAGTTCTACGACGGCGACTCCCTCACATGCGACCAGAACACGGGCACGGACGGGAAGGCCTCCTGCGCGCTGCCGTTCGCGAATCGGCGCGGGCGCATAGAGGTGACAGGGGCTCGGCCAGGGACGATGTACCTTGGCGTCTTCTCTACCGAGACCCCCGGCAAGACCTCGATGGTCCTCAACAACCCCTCGACGAACTTTGCCGTGGACCTGGAGCGCCTCGACTTCTCCACGTTCGGGGTCTCAAACCAGCCGGCGGAGATGCGCATCGAGGTGTCCGACAGCGGCACGACGGTCTTCCGGGAGACGACGCGCAACGGCGCTGTCGACGGCTATTTCCCCAGGAAGTACCTGGAGAACCGGCAGGAGCCATTCACGCAGAACCGCGTCACGTACGACGTCACCGTCCTGGCGAACAGAAACTACGCGAGCACCCTCCAGCTCCAGGACATCTACGCGCCCAACACGGTGAAAATCGGCGGAGCCACGGATGCGGAACGCCTCTACAAGCTCGTCGCAGCAAAGGAGATGGCCTCGGACTCGCAGTACCCGGTCTACCTCATCTACCCGGCGCTGACGGCCCAGCGCAGCTACCACCTCCTGGACTCGATCCTGCCGGAGTTCAGCTTCGCCTCCGACGTCAAGGTCGAGTACCTGGGGGACAGCTGCACGGTGCCCCAGCCCCCTGGCGATGAGTACACGGTAAATTCCTCGTCGGCGGGCTGCGGGTTCCTTGACAGCACCGTGGAGACGACCGGGGACTACCTGAAGGTGAGCTACCGGGCCAAAGCCCCGCCCCTGGAGTATTTCCTCAACAACAGCGTCAACGCAAGCAACTTCACCTTCCCCGCGGCCAGCCTCAGCCTGGTCAGCTAAGCCGGTCGGCTCCGATGGGTGAGGAAGCGATGGCGGCGCGCCAAGGCTGGAGGGACCCGGACTACGGGTTCCTCTGCTTCTTTGTAAACGCCGCCGACGCCCCCGCAGCGTTTTTGGGGGCGTGGGTCTGCCTGAACCTGGCGCACGGGTTTCGGAGGTCGTACGAGCATGAGCTATAAGCGATCACGAGGGCAGGGAAGGGTCCGAACCCGCACCATACGAGGCGGGGCGTTTGCGGTCCTGTCCCTTTTGGCCCTTGCCCTGGCGCTTGCCGCAGACCCCCCGCAGACGACCGTGACGCCACCGACGGTCAACGTCACAAGCCCCAACAGCGGCGAGAACATCACGACGCGCAACCTCACGGTCAACTGGACCGCCTTCGACCCGGACCCAGAGCCAATCCAGCTCAACCTGTACTTGGACACGAACAGCGTCCTTGCCGACGGCAGCGTCCTTGTGGCGTCGAGCCTTGCCAACACCGGCTCCTACATCCTCGACCTCCTGGGCTTTGAGAGCCGCCCCTACTTTGTCCGCATGGACGCAATCGCAGGCATCGACGTCGTCACGGACTATTCCGACCTACCGTTCACGAAATTGGGCTTCCCGATGCTGTATCCCGGGAACGCGCCAGCCGTGACGGTCGTCAAGAACGAGCGCCCGGCCATCACGCCGTCGGTCAGCGGCGCTCCGACGTACCGGGGCCGCATCCCCCTGACCTTTACGGTCGCCGACGACTCCGGCCTGCCGTTGTTCATCTCCTTGTTCCGATCCAGGACCGCGGGCCAGCGTGAGGAGCCCATCTTCGAGGACCTGCCCTACCAGGAGATCTGCACCGACCCGGACAACAGCACGATCACCGCCAACGACTGCAACTACACCTGGGGCTCAGTGCCCGTCAACGGGTCTTGGTACGTCGACATCTTCGCCACAGACACCCTCTTCAATCACACCGAAAGCACGCCGCTTCTCGCCATCGACAATGAGCCGGACTTCACATACCTCGCCCCCGCGCCCGGCTCCAACATCACGGCCCAATACTTCAACGTCACGTGGTTCGCCGAAGACCTGCCCGGCACCGCCATGTCCCTTGACTTCTACTGGGATGAGGACAACATCACGCAGAACGGCCGCCACAACCTCAGCTCAGGCGAGGCCAACGACGGCCTCCTGACCTGGAACCTCAACGGCGTCCCGCCTGGCGGCCTCTTCCTGAGCGTCGACGTCATAAGCCAGGGCGTGGACTTTCTGGGCGGCCCCATCACGCTGGTGCGGACCGTCTACTCGGGCGGCTTCGGGAAGTCGCCGCTAGCCCTTGCCCTCGCATCGAACGCCCCAGGCGTCGAGGCGCTCCGGAACGACGCCCCGCAAGTGTCCGTCCTCTCCCCCAACGGCGGGGAGCAGCGGAGCTCAAGCGTCAACATCACCTTCCAGGTCCAAGACGAGCAGGGCGACGCCCTTTCCGCCTCGCTTTATGCCTCATCCGCCCAAGGGGGCAGGGAGCGTCCGATCGCATCAAGCCTCAATCTCAAGGACTCTGCGGTCTGCTCCTCGCTTGAGACTGCCTCGCCGGTCACCTGCTTTGTCCTGTGGAACTCGAGCGGCCTCAACGGCAACTTCTTCATCGACCTGGACGTGACCGACTCCATCGCCACAGGCTCCGACAGCTCGGACGCCGCCTTTGTCATCGACAATGTTCCCTCCCTTCAGAACATCTCGGTTGTGAACATCACGGCGACCTTTGCCGCCGCCACGTTTAGCACTCCCGAGGAGCCCACCAACGCCACCGTCCGCTTCGGACTGACGCCCGCATACACCGATTCGTCCAGTGACGCGGCATTTGCGTTCAGCCACGCCCTGGCCCTGGCCGGCCTCCTTGGGAACCGCGAGTACCACTACCAGATCGAGGCCTGCGACGCAACCGGGAACTGCGTGACGTCATCCGACCGCACCTTCATCACAACCGACAGGCCGTCGGCCGCAACAGTGCTCGGGCCCAACGGCGGCGAGGTCTTCTCGAGCAGGTTCGTCCTCGTAAACTGGACTGCCTCAGACCCGGACGCAGACACGGTCCTCATCGACGTCTACCTCGACTTGGACACGAACAGGGGCAACGGGCGCACCCTCCTTGCGGGAAACCACAGCAACAACGGGACCTTCGTCCTCGACCTCCTCGGACTCCCCAACGGCGCTTACTTCATAGGCATCGACGCAAAGACCACGAACCTGACTAGCAACGCGACGGTCAGCGTCTCAGACTACTCCGACGGGTCCTTCAACAAGTCCGACCTCCTACTCAGCTTCACGGGCAACCTTGCGGACGTCGAGACTCTCAAGAACCTTGCCCCATCTCCGCGCGTCCTCTTCCCCAACGGCGGCGAGCCGCTCTCCGGCATAGTTTCCCTCGTCCTCAACGCGTCTGACGACGATGCGTTCCTCTCGGGGGCGCTCTTCTACTCCGCAAGCGCAGGCGCGCGCGAGAACCGGATCAGGGAGCTCAACCTCACTAACCGCGAGCTGTGCAGCCAACCTGACCAAGCCTCCTCGTCGCCGGTCGGCGCGTCTGTGTATGCCGACTGGAGCGGTGGCCTCTCCCAGAACGTCATGGCTCTCGACGGCAAGATCCTCCTGGACGGCACCGTCATCAATCCGGCCTCGCTCCCCCTCAAACTCTCCGCAAGCGGCTACCCTCTGCGCCAGCTCTTCATCGGGTATTGGGGCTCGACCGGCTGCTCCGACGTCACGAGCAGCCAGCCAGGCGTGATTGCCGCCAAGCCCAGCGCAGGAGACAACTCCAGCGGCCTCTCCTGGTTCGAGTCCTCCGATGCCGACGGCAACTACAACTGGGCCACAATCTTCGGGAACCCGGGAAACACCTATGCCTACAGCCATATCTACCTCTACATGCCCCAGGACCAGACGATGCGCTTCCGTTTCGGCGCCGACGACGCCGCGCGCCTCTACATCGACGGCAGCCAAGTCTACCAGAAGTCGGCCTGCGAGACCGTCAACCCCAACCAATACTTCGTCGACGTGCCCCTCACCCAGGGGATCCACCAGGTCCTCTGGGCCGTCTCCCAAGGCGGAAGCGCGTGGGGCCTGGCCTATCGGGTCATGAACACCTCTGAAGCCTCACTCAACCATTCCTACACCACGAACAGGACCTACGAGCCCATCGGGGGCTTCGTCCCGCAGGGGACGTGGCGCCAGACCTACGACGCCGGCACGATCACGAAATGGACGGGCATCGGCTGGCTGGCCCAGGCACCGGACGGCACCGCCGTCAAGGCCCGCGTCAGGACCGCCAGGACAGCCGCCCTGCTCAACGCTTCAGCCTGGACGCCGTACATGGACGCCAACACCTCGCTGGATTTGCCCGCAGGCCGCTCCGTGGAGGTCGAGCTCCTCCTCACGACGAACACAACGCTGGCCTCCCCTGAGGTGCGCGATCTCCAGGTCTCGCACGACCCCTCGGCGCGCCTGTGCTACGTGCCCTTTGACACGGACGGCCTCAACGGGGACTTCTTCCTCGATTTCGGCGTCAACGACAGCATCCACGCCGCCCTCGACAGCTCGGACGCCTCCTTCGCCGTCAACAACCTCCCGGTCATCCAGAACTTCAGCATCACCAACATCACGCCGTCCTCCGCCCTCGCCGCGCTCCAGACGAACGAGCCGACGACGGCCATCGTCTCCTACGGGCGGACCCCCGACCTCCCCTTCAACGCGACAGACGGCGCGACGGTCACCAGCCACTCGATCGCCCTGGCCGGCCTGGACGGGAACCGCCTATACTACGCCAAGGGGACGGCCTGCGATCAAAGCGGAGGATGCGCGGAGACCGCGACGCAGACCTTCTACACCAAAAACCGTCTTCCTACGATTTCGCTCCTCTCCCCGGCAGGCGGCGAGACGGTCAACATGCGCTTCCTCAATATCAGCTGGGCGGCCTCCGACCTCGACGGCGACGCGGTCCTCATCGACCTGTACTACGACGTCAACACAGACCCCACCGACGGCCGGACGCTCATTGCCGGCAACCTGAGCAACTCAGGACTGTACAACTGGGACCTCTCCACGGTCTCGGAGACCGAGTTCTACGTCCAGGCCACCGCGAAGTCAGTCGACGAGTCGAACGGCTCCCAGGCTTTCGCGTCCGCCTACTCGGCCAGCCGCGTCATCCGAGGGAACTTCCCCATCATGTTCCTCTCGAACACCTACAACGTGACCGTCACCAGGAACACGCAGCCGCTCGTCGGCATCACGGCCCCGCAGCCAGGCGACCGGCTCATCGGCAGCGCGTCCATCCGCTTCGACGTCCAGGACCTTGAGGGCGATTCGCTGTTTGCCGACCTCCTCTTCTCCGGCGAGGTATTCCAGCGCCGCCTCACCGTCGAAAATGACCTGGGCGTCCCGGTCTTGGGCTACCCGGTCCGCTTCGTAGTGGACACGCAAAGCTTGATCGATGCCGGCAAGATGCGCCCCGACGGCGTCGAATTCAAGGTGCTTGCCGCAGGCGTCGAGATGCCGGTCTACGTGGAGAGCGGCTTCAACACGCCCAGCACCGTCCTCTGGTTCCCCCTCGACCTTGCCTCCGGGGAGACGAGGACCGACGTCTTCTTCGTCTACGGGCCCAGCACCTCGCTTGCCCTGCCGAGGACGGCGCCCAACTGGTCCAACCTCCTCCCAGGCCCAAACCTCCTACTCAACCGGCCCGTGACGGCCTCCTCGCAGCTTCCCGGATTTGAGGCCAGCCGCGCCAACGACGGCAGCAACAGCACCAAGTGGGTCGGCACCGGCATCACCGACTTCCTCCGCTTCGACCTCAACGCCACGCCGCAGGCCTTCCGCGCACGCTACGTCCTCACCGGCGCGGGCATACGGAACACGACAAGCCTCGTCACCTACGACAATGTCACGGTCGTCGCGGTCGCCGAGGCCGTCTACGCGGCGGGACAGCAGGTGGCCAGCCACGACTTTGCGCCGCGTCCCGTCTCGCGGTTCATCATGCAGGCCAACACGAACAACGGCGCCAACGAGGCCTTCGAGGTCCAGCTGTACGCCCCGCGCCTCCTCCCGGCGGCCCTGGGGCCCGAAGAGAACGCCTCGTCCACGCCTATCACGGAAAACCTGCCGCTGGTGGGCGCATGCACGGACCCAGACTTCGACACGCGCACGTCCAACAACTGCTCGTACCTATGGAACCTCTCGGCCCTTGACGGGGTCTTCTGCGTGATTGCGCGCGTCACCGACCTTGCCAGCGAGGTCGCCGAGGACTCGGTCTGCAACGTCACCATCGACAACATCAACGACTTCCCCTTCCTCACCGCCCCCATCCCAAACCAGACCTGGGTGGTGAACACGAGCAACCTGGACGCCTTCGACCTTGACGACTTCTTCGGCGACCCCAACGGCGACAACCTCACCTACGCCGCCAACGGTACGCAGACGATCACGGTCTTCATCGACCCGGAGAACCGCGTCAGCTTCACGCAGCCCGACGACTTCGTCGGGGCCGAATGGGCCGTCTTCACCGCCTTCGACGGCAACGGCGGCTTTCGGCAGAGCAACAACGTGACGCTCCGCGTCATCTTCCCGCCTCCCGTCCAGAACGCGTCCATCCCGAGCTGGCGCTGGTATTCAGGCACTGCGCTGCCGAATGCCTTCGACCTTGACGACTACTTCGCCGACCCCTTCAACCGGACCCTCGCCTTCACGGCCACAGGCCAGTCGCAGGTCAACGTCGCCATCGACCCCGGCACGCACGCCGTAAGCTTCAGCCAGCCCATATCCTTCCACGGCACAGAAACGGTGCGCTTCGTGGCCGACAACGGGCAGGGCGGCGTGGCGCTCTCGAACCCAGTCAACCTCACCGTCTTCGTCCAGCCGCGCCTCGCCGTCCTTGAGCCCGACGGGGTCAACGACGCGGCCGACTCAAGCTTCCTTGTCCGCTGGCAGCTCAACAAGAGCGACCCGATCGACTTCACCCTCACGTGCAACCTTGACACCGACTTGGCGGGCTTTGACGTCTTCGAACCCTGCTTCGCCGACACCCCCGACGACGCCAGCGAGCCCTGCGACACGAGCCTTGTCCCGACCGACACGTACGCCGTCTGGTGCCAGGCCAACGACGGGATCGCCAACCCGCGCGACTACAGCCCCGGCGAGTTCACGATCCAGCGCGTCGAGTCCAAGGTCCGCAACGACGCGGCCTTCAACGTGAGCTTCCGCGTCCGCCTCGAGGT